>NZ_CAWUDP010000018.1:0-127709 GCF_963920835.1 Scytonema sp. PCC 10023 | reverse complement strand
TCTCACTCACCAATGGCGCTCGACTCAGTGCCAGCACTCTTGGAAAAGGGGATGCAGGCAATATCACGATTAATGCCCGAGATACTGTGTCTTTTGATGGCAGAAAAGATGAATTATCCAGCGGTGCATTCAGCAGTGTGGAACGTGGAGGGGAGGGCAAAGGAGGTGACATCAGCATCAGTGCTGGCTCACTCTCACTCACCAATGGCGCTCGGCTCAGTGCCAACACTCTTGGAAAAGGGGATGCAGGCAATATCACGATTAATGCCCGAGATACTGTGTCTTTTGATGGCACAAAAGATGGATTCCCCAGTGCTGCATTCAGCAGTGTGGCAACTGGAGGGGAGGGCAACGGAGGTGGCATCTTCATCACCACTGGTTCACTTTCTGTCACCAATGGCGCTGGACTCACTGCCAGTAGCAATGGACAAGGAACTGCTGGAAACATTGAGGTTGCCTCTCGCTCTATCCGGCTAGATAACAACGCACGTATTTTAGCTATAACTGCATCTGGTAACGGTGGCAACATCAATTTGAAAGTCGGAGACTTATTACTCTTGCGTAGAAACAGCCAAATTTCTACCAATGCAGGAACTGCAGAGCAGGGAGGTGATGGCGGTGACATTACCATAGATGCTCCTAATGGTTTCATCGTTGCTGTGCCAAAAGAAGACAGCGACATCACCGCCAATGCTTTTAACGGTCAAGGGGGTAATATCACAATTAGAGCGCGAGACGTCTTTGGCATCCAGCCCCGCGAACGACAAACCCCGGAAAGCGACATCACTGCCAGTTCTGGACTAGGGATTGCGGGTACAATACAAATCAACACATCCAATCTTGACCCCAGTCGCGGTTTTGTGGAGTTACCAGTCAATTTAGTAGACCCTTCTACACAAATTGCCCAAGGTTGTAGACCAGGTGGCATAGCAAGTAGACAAAACCGCTTTACCATCACCGGACGGGGTGGACTACCTGCTAGCCTCAACGAGATATTTCCCGGTGAGGAAACACTAGTTGAATTGCTTGAGTTGCCAGATAGCAAAAATAGTCATGACGCGGCGAGTCAAAATATCCCCACGTCCCCGCGTCCCGGTGTCCCCGCCTCCTCTTCTCACCCACAAGAGATAGTAGAAGCGCAGGGATGGGTTGTGGATGCTGATGGCACAGTTACTCTAGTTGCAGAAGTCCCTAATACTACACCTCACAGTCCTGCACTCACCCCGGCTAGTTGTCAAACTTCAATGCAACAGTGATGGGAGCATCCCAATTTTGCAAAAATACCTGGCGAATAGAATTCGCGGCTACACAAGCGAAGTCCCTTCGGGTATGCCGCCGTAGGGAACTTCGGAGCTTTGTTTGTGTGCCCGCGTTGCTCCCAGACTTATAGTCTGTTCGCGTAGCGTGCGCCTTAGTGCATGGGTAATTTACAAATGTCTTCCCTCCTGCTCTACTAAGCTTAGTTAAGCCAAATGTCCGATAATAATAGCACTCAACCCCGAAAAATCTTACTGTTGTCAGCAAATCCTAGAGGCACAAGTCAGCTTCGTCTGGATGAGGAGATGCGCGAAATCAAAGCGGGGTTAAGACGAGCAAAAAAGCGTGACTTGTATTTAATAGAGAGAGCAGAAGCAGTACGCTATAGGGATATCCACAGAGCTATTCTCGACTACGAACCACATATTATTCACTTTTCTGGGCATGGGACTGGAGAAGAAGGCTTGGCATTTGAAGATGAGATGGGTCAAGTTAAGTTAGTGGATGCTGAGGCTTTAGCGGGATTATTTCAACTTTTTGCTGATCAACTAGAGTGTGTTGTTCTCAATGCTTGCTACTCAAAGTATCAGGCACAGGAGATAGCCCAACACATTAATTATGTGGTAGGCATGAGTCAGGCAATTCAAGATAAAGCAGCAATTGAATTTGCTGTGGGTTTCTATGATGCATTGGGAGCAGGTAGGAATTATGAGTTTGCCTATAAACTAGGCTGTAATGTGATTTTGATGGCAGGAATAGCACAAAATTTCACACCTCAACTCCTGAAGAAAGATTCCCCAGCAGAAGAATCTCCATGCCAAGGCGATCCTGTTAACACTCCTGCCGTAGAGAATGTTTTGGTTGAGGTGCCAGAGGCGACACCAGCGATAACACCAGAATCTGATCCCATCGAAGAGGACACGGGGACACGGGGACAAGAGGACACAGGGACAAAAGAATCTATGAACATGAGCTCTTCGCTCTCCATGTCCCAAGCTCTATGCGTCACTGTGTCAGGAGCGAAGCAACTCGTCACCTCTCCATCAGTTCATTTGAACGACAAGCAGGATAAGCAAGAAAATGACTACATACGCTTGCGCGATTTACTGAAATTTGGTCAGTGGAAAGAAGCTGACGAGGAAACAGCAGCAGTGATGCAGAGAATAGCAGCTGGAGAAAAACAAGTTTGGGTAGATGACGCGATTATACAAAACTTTCCTTGTGTAGAGTTGAACACGATTAACCGCCTGTGGCTCGAATATAGTCGCGATCGCTTTGGTTTGAGTGTACAACAGGAGATTTTTGCCAATGTGAATTATAACTGGGATGAATTTGGCGATCGCGTCGGCTGGTGTGGTAGAAGCAGAAAGGGTTGGTTTCGCCACAGTGAGATTTACTGGAAAACTTATGCTCAACTGACATTTACCGACACTGCACCAGTTGGACATCTCCCGGTTTTGATTGTGTGGGAGTGGCGAGAAAATCTGTTATCCCGCATTCAAGCTTGTCAGCAGGAGTCAGGAGTTAAAAATTAGGAGTTTGAAGTTCTGACACTCAAGCACGAGATTCTGATACTCATCCATGAGGCAATACGGTTCATATAAGACCAAAACCCTTATCACGAACACAATGTAGAGACGCAACCTGGCGCGTCTCTACACACATGATTTTTTACTCAATCACGAGGTTTCAACACTCATCCACAAGGTTCTGATAAGTAGGCGAAAATTGCCTCGTTCCCAGCCTCAGGCTGGGAATGCATATTGGGAGGCTCTGCCTGCTGATTGAGCGGCAGAGCCGCTTCCAGGGCATTTCCAGGTGAAACCTGGAAACGAGATTTTAGAAGGGTTTTAGCTTAACCATTGATTCCACGTTGGTTTTACCCCACCCCTTTATCCCCTCCCCTTACGAAGGGGAGGGGAGGTTTTGGCGTCAGACAAAACCGGGGTGGGGTGGAGCAAGATTGTGGGCATTCAGGAGAGTATGCTCTAGCCTATTTACAAGGGTTTTAGCTTATGTTGACACGTATGCCTGCCCCTACTCCCTACTCCCTACTCCCTACTTACCCTTCACCCGACTGCCGAATGTAAGCAAGAAATGCCGCCGCCTCTGGTGGAATAGCTGCGAACCGAACGCCAATCTCAATTTGCTGATGGGCTGAAACTGCTACGACTTTGGCATAAATGTCACCTAGTCTGTTGGCTTGTTCACCTCCAGGCAAAAGATGAATCAGCAAATTATTAAAAAGTTGCACGGGCTGAGGGGAACGGAATTCAGCGCTGGTTGTTGCTAGCTTGACTAAACTCCCCTGGAAGACTTCTTGTGTAGAATGCTCACCTTCTAAAATCGTGAACTGTAACGGGATTTCCTGCACCAGAGTTATCAGTATTTCTTCGCTTTTTTGGGGCAAGCATAAGTTAAATTTTCCACCAACACCTCCAATATCGTAAATAGTGATTGGTTCCTGCATTCCTTGGGGTTTGACTTGCATTTGCCCATCGACTCGCAAAATCGAACCTGCATCTTTGAATGTCTCTTTAGAAACAAGAACTTGCTCACCTACCGTATAAGATTCCATTTGGTAAGCCAAGGTGACATTGCTTCCCATCACTGTGTATTTAGCACGCCGTTGAGAGCCAATATTCCCTGCTAACACCTCACCAGTGTGGATGCCAATACCCATTTTTAGAGATGGTAAGCTCATACTGGAGAGTTTGGTATTGATGCTATCCATCGCTAATTGCATAGCAAGGGCGCAAGCCACGGCTCTTGTGGCATCATCCTCACGCTGAATGGGCGCACCAAAGATCACAAAAATGCGATCGCCCATGAAATCATTGATTGTCCCTTGGTACTGGGTGATCACATCAATCATCGCTTCCAGGTAAAGGTTAGCAATCTCGACTGCTTTCTCTGATGATAAACGCTCTGATATAGCCGAAAATCCTTGTAAACCGGATATCAGCAGCGTCACTTTTCGCCTTTCACCTCCCAGTTTTAATCCCCTGGGTGTCTCCAACAGATTGGCAACAACCTCATCTGTAAGGTAACGTCCAAAAGCTTGGCGCATCATATTCGTATTTCGGGCAATATAGGCGGTGATGGCACCTGCAGATAGTAGCAACGCCAACACCCCGGGTACCACTGGAATCCACCATCCTGACAAAAAAGCCGCATAACTACCAAGGACAACCGTACCCCCCGCTAGCACAAGACTGGCGGATGTGAACGGTAAACTTACAGTCACTCCCTTAACAACTTTCTTTCTGGTGACTTTCCAGTACCGTTGTGTCCAACTTAATATTGCCCCAACAAACGCACAACCAAAAATCCACAACCCTTCCACAGGTTCTGACCAAACTTTAATTTGGGGGCGTCCTTCCAGCGCTGCACTTACAAGCTGACTGGCGACATCGGCATGAATTTCTACCCCAGTAAATGCTTTAGCATTTTGACCAAGAAATTCACTACTGTAAGATGTATAAAAGATGTCACCACTGCTTTCCGCTGTTATACCAATCAAGACAATGCGATCGCGTAGTAAATCCTTGGGTAACCGCCCTTCTAAAACATCAGTTATCGAAATTTTACGAAAACCCTGGCGCAGGCTGCGAAAGTTAGCTAATATCTGAGTTCCGCCTGCATCTGCTCCTACATACCCACCGTCATTCGCTTCAAACCGAACTAAGACAGCTTTACCTAACTTAAACTTACGACGCTGATTCTGAGCCTGAGGAATTGGTTGGAGAGTAATCCCTTCAGCTTCCAAGTAGGTAAGAGCTAGCTCTGCGCCCAGACTATTATTATCTTTTATAGTCAACAAGCTGCGCCGGATTTTACTATCGACATCTAGCACCAAATCATTGGTACTCACCTGTCCCAATTCGCTTAAGGTTTTCGGTGGGTTAACAGCAAAACCAGAGCGATCAGCAATCATCTTCTCGATACCAATTAAGTTGGGCGTCGTTTTAAAAACCTTCTGCAACTCCTGATAACCAGGTTCTACAGGTAAATCCCGATAAATATCTAAACCTATAGCTCTCGGTTGCTGTTGTTTTAAAATTTCCAGTAATCGGGCAAGCTGACCATCAGGCATAGGCCATTTCCCCGCCTTACGTCCTGATCTGGTATTTGTTGCAACACTGAAATAGCATTATCGTCAGCGCCTTGCTTTTGCGCGTGTTGAATCAATTGTTCTTTACTAGCCGGATAGTCAACACCTTTCAGATGTTTTTGCAGTTGGATTGGATTGACTTTAGCCATTTTCATCCACCTCTAAAGGTCATTTACATCTTGACAAGTGGATGCAATTGCTACCTCTATCAAAAGAATCAGGGTAATTTCCCCTGATTGGGTGAGGATGTATTTACAAATAAAGTATCTAATTTTACGTAATAACTATTAGCAGAACGCAATAAATAACCAAGAAAATTTTGTAATTGGAGATACATTTAATTGCAAACAAAAACTCATCCAGTTGGTTGAGGAGCAAACTTTTTGCCTTTGATAGCTTGAAGTTGAAGCAAGAGCATTGTAAATCTTGCATTTGAGAGATATCGGAGGTAAGAAATATGGCAATCATGCGTTTCGACCCTTTCCGGGGCGACCCTTTCCGCGAAATTTCGCTATTGCAACGCGAGATGAATCGCCTATTTGATCGCATGACGACTAGTGGCGATGGCGAGACGGAAATCGCTGGTTCTTCTTTTATACCAGCAGCAGAAATTCACGAAACTCCCGAAGAGATTCAACTCAGAGTTGAGGTTCCTGGCATTGAAGCCAAAGACTTAGATGTAAAAGTTACCGCCGAAGCGGTTGCTATCACTGGTGAACGTAAATCTGAGACTAAGCAAGAAGACAAAGGTATGAGACGTTCGGAATTTCGCTATGGCAGATTCCAACGCGTTATTCCTTTGCCATCTCGGATTCAAAATGATAAGGTTCAAGCTGAATTTAACAACGGCGTACTGTGCCTAACTCTGCCTAAAGCTGAGGAAGAAAGAAACAGAGTTGTCTCAATTAATCTCGGTGGACAAAGCAATCAAGCTATCAGCGGACAACAAAACGGACAAACTGATCAGCATCAAGCACAAAACCAAGCACAAACTATACCTCAAGCAACTTAACTTTCATGTTTGTCGGATAGCTTCAGCTTGATACTTTTTCGAGCCATATCCTGGTACATCGTATAACGTGATCAAAAGCCAAACAAGAATTTTAGCAAAAATCCCCCAAGACCTAAATTATCTAAGGACATGGGGGATTTTATATCGAACGCAAATAAGCTGCCAACTATTCAACCCGTTGACGTTTTTGTAACAACAACTCCGCCAGTGTTGCTCGTTGCTGCAGTTCTACTTAGTGTATGCGTGTGTTTTATGCAACTAACAATCGCTATATATTTATTTTAAAGATTTATTTATTTTAAAGATTAGATAAAGATTGTATAAAAACTACTAAATTATAGCAATCAGCTTTAGTTAATAAGTCTTAAGATAATCTACATAGAAACCACTTACAAAGTATTTTGTAGTTACAAGATAAAATACCTTGTAAAAGGCAAAGTATGATATAAAATAACAAAAAAGGACAGTGGTTCTACGTTTCTAAACTAAATCCACATTGAACGTATTTAGAATTATTGCGGCAGTCTAGTAAACTCAAATATACTCTATAATCCTAAGATTATAATTAGAAGCCAGTGACTATGCAAAATAACTTCTTGCAATTAACAGGAAATTCTATTTTCTTAGGTTCAATCTGAAGCAATTGGTTGTATCTATGTTAAATAAAATTGTCTTTTGTCTTTTTTATTTAAACAGCTACGCTTGTAGAGCGAGCTAAAAGAATTACTCAGAATTATCGGGATATCAATGAACAATCGTTGAATACCACCTCTTTTGCTTTCTTGGCAACGACAGGCTACTTACAATCGTTCTGTGAGTCTGCCCATCGGGTTCATCGAATTCAAAAAAGAAGATTTTGAGTAATCAATCACTAGTTGTTTTGAACAACAAGTCAACAAGTATCCCAATTCGATTGCCGTCAAAAGCAAGACCGAAACACTCACGTATGACTAACTAAATAAAAAAAGCCAATCGTCTGGCATGGGCTATTCCATAGCAGTGAGGAGAGGTAAACGAAGCGCTTTGACTGTAGTGAAAGTAATTTTATGACTTGCATACTTGGGTGCTAAAGACTCTAAAAATGTATATGGGGGTGGCTATGTTCATCTCTGTTGACTCGGTAATAGCAATCAAGGATTACGATATATGGATGATACCAGCAAAAATATTGCCCCTGTTTCTCCAAGCAAAAGAGAACTACCAGAGCTAGAACTTAAAAACAAAAGTGCTGATGTCAAAAGACAGCATACCATTCCCAAAAGAACTACGACTGAAGCAGATCCCCTATCTTTTGCCCAACAACGACTGTGGTTTTTAGCACAGTTGGAAACTAATAATTCAGCATATCACATTACTCAGACTTTGCAGTTGCAAGGCGACCTGAATGTGGCGGTACTACAGCAGTCTCTGGATGCCATTGTTGCGCACCACGAAGCATTGCGAACCAACTTTCTTGCACCCGATGGCAACCCGGTGCAGGTGGTTAGAGAGCCTCGGTCAGTGGAACTACAGGTGATTGACCTGAAGAATTGTCCGCCAAGCCAACGCACCACCCAAATACAACAGACCTTACAAGATGAGGCGCAACGCCCCTTCAATTTAATATCAGATTTGATGCTACGCGGGAGCTTGTTGGTGCTGTCGCCTCAAGAGCACATCCTGCTGTTGGTCATGCATCACATCGCCGGCGATCGCTGGTCGATGAGCATTTTATTTGAGCAGCTAGCAACCCTCTACCAAGCGTACTTGAACGCAAAGCCCAATCCTCTACCCGAACAACCCATTCAGTACGCAGATTTTGCCGTTTGGCAACGTCAATGGCTCTCTGGGGAGGTGCTAGAAAAGCAACTGAAGTATTGGAAACAGCAACTGGCGGGTGCAAATCCAGTATTGGAATTGCCTGCTGATAGACCACGTCCAGCAGTGCAGACTTACCAGGGTGCAAAGCAATCGTTCGTCATAAGCGAAAGTTTATCGCAAGCGCTATCTACATTGTCAGAGCAAGAGGGTGTGACACTGTACATGACCTTGCTAGCCGCTTTCCAGACCCAACTGTACCGATATACTGGACAACAAGACATTTTGGTCGGTTCTCCAATAGCGGGTCGAAATTTGTCGGAGCTAGAAGATCTGATTGGATTTTTTGTCAATACCCTGGTACTACGTACTGATATGGCAGGCAACCCGAGTTTTCGGGAATTGTTGCAAAGGGTGCGAAATGTGGCAATGTCCGCCTACGCCTATGAGGATTTGCCGATTGACAAGTTAATCGATGAACTGCAACCAGAGCGATCGCTTTCGTATCACCCCCTGTTCCAGGTGATGTTTGTCTTGCAGAATACACCGCGACAAACATTCGAGGGGCAAGGGCTGACTATAACTCCCTACGATTGGGATAACGTTACCTGCAGGTTTGATTTGACACTGTCAATCTCCGAAACAGAACAGGGACTGCAAGGGTTGTGGGAATACAACACTGATCTGTTTGATGCTTGCACTATAAACCGGATGAGTGGGCATTTCCAGACATTGCTTGAAGGAATTGTTGCTAACCCACAGCAGCAGATTAGCGAATTGCCACTGCTAACAGCAGCCGAGCGTCACCAGTTACTGTATGAGTGGAACGATACTGATGCCGATTATCCCCAGGATAAGTGTATCCATGAGTTGTTTGAACAACTGGTAGAGCTTACCCCGGACGCTGTGGCGCTGATGTATGAAGAGCAGCAACTCACTTACCAGGAGTTGAACGCCCTGGCTAATCAATTCGCGCACTACCTGAAGACTTTGGGAGTTGGTCCAGAGGTACTGGTTGGCATTTTTGTGGAACGCTCGCTAGAGATGGTTGTGGCACTGCTGGGGATTCTCAAAGCGGGTGGAGCTTACGTGCCTTTGGATCCATCCTATCCCAAAGAGCGCTTGGCGTTCATGTTGCAAAACTCTCAACCTTTGGTGTTGTTGACTCAGGAGTTTCTGATAACGGAACTACCCGAACATACAGCGCAAGTCGTTTGCTTCGATAGAGATTGGCATTCAATTACCCAGCACTCAGAAGAAAACTTAAACCAAACAGCAACAACTGCCAACTTAGCTTATGTGATTTATACCTCTGGCTCAACCGGAAAGCCCAAGGCGGTCCAAGTTACACACGCTAATTTGTGTCACTACGCGCAGGCAATGGGACGAGCGCTCGGTATCACAGCAGAAGATGTATATATGCACACAGCATCGATTGCTTTCTCATCTTCTGTTAGGCAGTTAATGGTACCTCTGGCTGCTGGTGCTACTGTCAAAATTGCGACTTCCGAACAGAGAAAAGACCCGAGAGCACTGTTTGCCGCAATTAAAAAATACAATGTCACGGTTGTTGATACCATCCCCTCCTACTGGCGCAACTGCATTCACACACTGGCTGGCTTAGAACAACAGACGAGACAAGCCCTATTAGACAATAAATTGCGCTTGATTGTGACTACGGGCGAACCACTGCTGTCTGATATTCCCCCTCAGTGGACGTTTGGTTTCCAGCATGGCGCACAATTAATCAATATGTATGGTCAAACAGAAACCTCTGGGACTGTTGCAGTTTATCCCATTCCTGTCCAACAGGATGAGCGGGTAAAAATCGTCCCTCTTGGTCGCCCAATCGCGAACACGCAAATTTATCTGCTTGACTCGCATCTGCAACCAGTCCCCATTGGTGTGGTTGGAGAACTGCACATTGGCGGTGGAGGACCGGCGCGAGGCTACCTTAACCGCCCAGAATTGACTGCTGAGAAATTTATCCCGAACCCCTTTAGCCAGGAAGAGCGGGCACGCCTGTACAAGACTGGGGACTTAGCGCGTTATCTGCAAGATGGTAACATTGAGTTTATCGGACGCAGCGACCACCAAGTACAAATACGGGGTTTCCGCATAGAATTGGGAGAGATAGAGGCTGTCCTGAGCCAACACCCATCTGTACTCCAGACTGTAGTGATTGCCCGTGAAGACGTCAGGGGCGATAAACGCTTAGTAGCTTATGTTGTTCCCAATCAAGAACCAGCACCCATCATAAGTGACTTGCGTCGCTTCCTTAGAGAAAAGCTGCCTGAGTACATGATCCCTTCAGCTTTCGTGTTGTTGTCAGCCCTACCGCTTACTCCTACCGGCAAAGTCAACCGCAACACTCTTCCAGCACCTGACTTAGCATCAGATCACGAAGCAACTTTTGTTGCTCCCCGCGATGAGTTAGAACAAAAGCTTTCGCAGATTTGGGAAGAAGTTTTACAGCTCCAACCCATTGGCGTCAAAGATAACTTCTTTGACATAGGGGGACATTCCTTGCTCGCCGTACATTTATTCGCGCAAATTGAGCAGAAATTTGGCAAAAAACTTCCCCTAGCCACACTCTTCACTTCAGGTACAGTGGAAACTCTTGCCCAGATGCTCCGTTCTACAGAAGAAAAAGCAACTGATCATCAGGTCTTGAGAGGGGCGCTTGGGGAGGACACATCAATAGATGCTTGGTCATCCTTAGTAAAAATTCAACCCAAAGGTTCCAAGCCACCTTTATTCTTAGTCCACCCCCTTGGTGGAGAAATCCTGTGTTACCGCCCGCTGGCGATGAATTTAGGAGCAGAGCAACCAGTTTATGGGCTACAACAACAAGGGCTAGATGGAAAACAGCCTCTCTTAACCCGGGTTGAAGACATGGCAGCGCTTTACATTAAAGAAATGCAAACTATTCAACCTAAAGGTCCTTATTATATAGGAGGATACTCTTTCGGCGGTATAGTTGCCTTGGAGATGGCTCAGCAACTCCACTATCAAGGTGAGAAAGTTGGTCTTCTAGCTATGATTGATACCAATCGTCCAGGTAGTGAGAAGCGATCGCCCTTCATAAACAGAGTTTTCGAGCACATAAATAATTTTAGACAACAAGGACCTGCCTACCTTCAGCAAAAGCTTGTGGGCTGGCGTGAGTGGGGAACGTACCAGATCCGACACAAATATATGCGTTTGTTAGGAATTCCGGAGCCTTTACCTGAGGGTGACAACCACATAGACATTATAGGCGCTAATCACCAAGCTCAGAGCCAATACATCTTCCAGGAGTACTCAGGTCGAATAATCTTGCTGCGGACTGACGATAAGGAGCGGGAGGAAGCTACAGGTATGCAATATGATCCGCTATTTGGTTGGGGCGAACTCATCACTGGAGGAATCGATGTTTATCATATTCCCGGCTCTCACTATACCTTGCTTGAAGAACCCAATGTACGGGTACTGGCAGAAAAATTGAAGCTGTGTTTAGAGAAGGCGTATGCTATCAAAACTAACGTGGGAGGATTTCATCCCCCTATTAAAAATAGGGGGATGAAATCCGACAAGGGCAGGTTTTAAAGAGTTGTGTCTTATACCCAGATCGTGGTAAGACAAAGAAACACTGCACAGGATGAAAAACTCCAAAAAACAAACGTGTTAGTGAACTGAACCACGATAATTGAAAATATGAGGTTGTGTTGAAAAGTCTTTTTAGAGCCATCAACACGTAAAATCTTCTCCTGACGGAGACGCTGCGCGAACATGGTTGGAAGATCCTAAAGTAGCCGTACAGCCTGAAAAGGTTGAGGCGGGTAGGGCAGTTTGAACCAGCCAAGTGTTTTGTAAAAAAAACACCAGACAACGTTGCGGTGAGACAGCGCTGCGGGAGGGTTTCCCTCCGCAGGCGACTGCGTTCGCCCTTGGCGTGCCGCAGGCATACCCGAAGGGAGTGTGGCTTTGAGCCGCGCGGAGCAACAACAGTCTAGAATCCACGTTTTTCAAAGCGTGGAGAGTTCAAGAACTTAACCCAGTAAAGGATTAAGAATTTTGGGAAAGGGAGTTGACAAAAGCGCTTTTTTCTTTGTCAATCAAGAATACAAGCCTTTGCTCCGCTCTCATTTAAGTCAAAACTAGTATCAAATATTGCGTCAGGGTATACGCATCTACTCCCAACTCTGTCCGATCTTGTGCTGCTAAAATTGCTGCTTGAGAGTGCCACCAAGCAGCAGTTGCCACTATCTCCTCTACAGAAATCTTTTTAGAAGAAGCTTGCGCCAACAATCCACCCATAAGCCCAGTTAAGACATCTCCACTGCCACCACGCGCCAAAGCTGGGGTACTTTCGGGATTAATCCAAACGGTACCTTGGGAGTTGGCAATAACAGTCCTTGCCCCTTTCAATAACACCACTGCGCCACTTTGCGCCGCAGCTTCCCGCGTCGCCTTGATTCTGTCCTTGCTGGCATCAGGAATCTCAGGAAATAACCGCTTAAATTCACCAGTATGCGGTGTAAGTACAGTGGGTGATTGTCTTTTTTGTAACGTGGTTAGAGTTCCCATTTGAGCTAGAATATTCAAGCCATCAGCATCCAGAACTAAGGAGTTGGTGCTATCTAACACTTGTTGTAAAATTGGGCTGGCGTCTTGTGTTAAACCGGGACCGCAGGCGATCGCACTAAATGAACTTAGATCTGTTTTTGGTGGAAGTTGCAGTTGGGCGATCGCCCCAGAATCTGTTTCTGGACACCCGATAATCAGCGCTTCTGGCAACTGTGCCACCATTATAGATTTCAGTGATTCTGGCACAGCGATCGAGAGCATTCCCACACCACTTGCTCGCGCGCCCAACCCGGTTAATATTGCCCCTCCGGAATACCGACGCGACCCACAAATTAGCAGTAAATGTCCTTCCTTGTACTTGTGGGTGACTGGTGGACGAGGTAGAGGCAGAGTCGAGAGTGCAGTTGTTTTTGTGATACGTTTAATGCTTGGTGAATTTTCTAGTACAGCTTGTATATCAGCCAAGGGAATATCAAAATCGATTAACTCGGCTTTGCCGACATAATCAAGAGCATGGTCTTGCAATAAACCAAGCTTCCACAAACCCAAGCATAAGGTGTGGGTAGCACGCACCGCAGTTCCCAACACCTCACCTGTATCTGTGTGCAACCCCGAAGGCAAATCGATACTAATAATTGGTTTCTTCCATTCATTGAGCTGATTGATAGCCGTTGCAACTGGATCTGTGAGCGTTCTTTCTAAGCCAAATCCAAACAACCCATCAATCAACAAATCACAATCTTGCAGTGGTTCAATTGTCTCATAACACGGTAAACCCAGACTCTTAGCATACTGCAAATGCTGCGAAGTTAATTCCTTGAGTTTAGAGAAAGGACAATATATGAAAACTTCATAACCCCGAAAGTATAACTCTCGGGCAACGACCAAAGCATCACCGCCATTGTGACCGGGACCAACGAGAATTCCTACGCGAAATCCACCTTTTTTCAGGGAAAGAAATGAGGAGGATAAGGAAGCTTTCCCTTTGTCACCTTGTCCCTCTTGTCCCCAAAAAAGGGGGTAGATATCCTGAATGCGACGGGCAATGAGTCCTGCCACTTTTTCCATCAAAGCCGCTACAGGCATTCCCCCTGCAAATATACGCGCTTCAATATCACGCATCTGCTGTGCGGTCACTACCACTTGTGAAATCAACTCTTGCCTGTTCTGCATCAGCATCAAGTACGAGTTCTTTGACACTCCTCAGCCGTCATGCGTGAGGATTCTTGCTTCAACCGTCCTCTCTAGATACCCAAATGCGAGCATTCAAATATCCCCGTTTGGACACGTCCACTTTTCGCAAGGACTGCCCGACCGCGTTTGAAAAGGTTTATTCAATACGAGTGCTTTTACTCCCACATTTGTACAAGATGCGCGGATTTATACTACCAGGCTTGGTGGCTCAGGAGTTGTCCACGCTTACCTACTTCGTCTTTTTTATGTGCGCATTACCGCTATATCTATTGTCGCACGACATGGCGTTTTTGTTCCCTATTGAAAAAAGCCCTCCTTCTAGGACGGGGCTTTAAACCCAATTTTTCGGTAAAACTTGATTGAAATTTTCGCACTTCTTTACCTTATACCGTGCTGTCATGCCGCGAATATTAAAATCCTCAACAATCAGGAATTTAATTTTTTCTAGGACTTACGCAGTTTACAAATAAGCTTTAAGTACGGTACGTTACGGCTTTAGCAAGGGCGCACCATGTTATATGGCGGTGCGCCCTTGCGCTTTGAACATGTTTTTCGCTATAGATTATATCGAGCATGGTGCGCCTAACACAACGCCAGTTTGCACACTCGGGGGAACCTCCCTTCGGGTATGCCTGCGGCACGCCTGACGGCGAACACCAGTCGCCTGGGCGTGGGAAACCCGCCTGCAGCGCTGAATTCACCGCAACGCACTGGCTCCCCTACAAAAATTTTATTTTTACTTTATAAATGACATCTGACTACGAACTTATAGCGCAACTCAATTGAATGAAGTAATTATAAATCTCGTGTCCACCCCCCGAATTCCCCCCGATGCATTGGGGAGCCACAAAGAGTGCGGGGGTTCCCCCCGCCCTTTTTGAAGTGGCGTGGGAAGACAGAGGAAAAACTTTTATTTATTGTCCATCTGTGGTTCATTATTTCTTTCCATACCTTACTCCGGGTTGCAAACCGCCATATACAACCACTAGAATTAATGCGACAAAGCACTAGGTGCATAAGTAGATTTGGCTCTCATTTATTAAGAATGTAGAAAAGTTGCCTTAAAGAGCTTAACTTTCGTCCACTCAACAGCTAAAGGTACATATGCATAATCACAATTCTGTCAATGCCTAAGTTTTATTATCTTCCAAAAGCCTTGGGCATTTCCGGAATAGAATGGTACCAAGCAGAAGTAGTACGTGAACACACTTAGAAAGAAGTATTTAATTTTATGAAGTTAGAGCGCTTTGAGCCCCCTGCCAATATTGATGACTTTGACTGAATTCCTAAGCAGCGAGAAGCCTGGAGTGAGTTCATCAGCAATAGATTCGATGATAATATTAAGGAGGTTATAGAATCACTTGTAAACACTGGTAAAAGCCAATTTTACAATCCCACACAAACAGAAACTACTGAGCCTTTCGCAGAAGCAGATATTACCTGGATTGGATTTCCGGCACTGATTTCGCGAAAGCATCCAGGAGACGATCGCGCGGCTTGGGAGGAAGCTGACACGCTTCTGCCTGGAGGTGAGCGTCCACAGGACGAATACTTAGAATGGCACGTCACCCGTGAGCAAGGTAAGATTGTCCGCGTCACCTTTACCTGTGAAGGTCCTGAATATTGGGAAGCACTAGCACATGGTTACCCCATCAACTATAACGGTCCTAAAACAGCGGGTGCAACAGGAGATAGGCAAAAGCTTCTTGAGCTTTACAGAAAGTACATTAGTCCGGAAGTGCAGTTGGATGACCTGTTTGAAAACGGTCAGTATAAGTCCCTGAATAAGTGGAATACAACAGATGGAGCAATGCATCTGAATCAGCGCAATAACACCTTAAGTGCTGAGATCAACATTGCCGCCTTTGCTACAATTTTGCGCCAGAAAAATGGACGCCTGTTGACAGACGCTGATGAACTGATTCGTTGTGCTCGCTTTGGCGCACCTGGTAGAGCTAGCGATCCCACCATTGGAGCAATTGTCAATTCATTGGCACGGGATGGACACTCGATTACCCTTGCCAATCCAGTTGGACTTTACATAGACAGTTTAGATATAAGTGGTTGGACAAAGCCAGATGGAGTCACTCCTGTGGATTCTAGCTACTGGCAGATTTTACGCGGCTCCACAGGCAGGATTCTGCGTGCAGCCTACGAGGTTCCACCAGAAGAGGGATTTACTGTGAGTGACATTCTGATTGGTGGAGAACCCATCGAGTTCGGTGGACAAATTGCAGAACATATCACAGTGAAGCTGACTGGTATTGCTTGCCGTAAGGGTGAGATTCAGAATCAACCCCTTGGGTGCGAAGAGGCGACCCTTCAATTATCTGCTATCGGTACAATCGCCCCATTAGCTACCCGTCTGTCTTCTTTTGATGCAACAGAGGAACTGAAGGAGCGATCGCTCTTAAGTAGCCAGTAAAGCGTAATGGCTAGAACATACCCTCTTTGAGACGGTTGATGGGTGTGTTAGCGACAAACCTAACACACCATCTTTACATTTCGTCTGTTGATAAAGGAGAACATAATTTATGGCGGAACCACTGCAGGAAGAGGTACTTGCAGTTAACGATATTCAGGGAAATATTCTGGCAGGCTTTAACAAGGACTTCCAAACTTTCCTGTTTCTTAAGATTCACGACCGAGATATCAGCAAAACTTGGCTGCGCAGCATTATCCCCTCGATTGCTAATGTTGCAGAAGTGCTTGCATTCAACAGAATGTTTCGTGCCTTGCGTGCTCGTAGGGGGGAAGATCCAAGAGGGATGATAGCTACTTGGATGAACATCGCTTTCACCAGCGAGGGAATCAAAAAACTCACATCACAAGATGAGGTAAATAAATTTCAAGACACTGCCTTTAAGATAGGAATGCCCAGGCGAGCAGGATTCCTTGGCGATCCAGCAGATATTAGCTCAGATGGGCATCCTAACAATTGGGTGGTAGGAGGCAACAATCCAGAGAAATACCCAGATATTCTGCTGATAGTTGCCAGTGACGATATCACAACTCTCAATACAGAACTAAATCGCATCAAGGCACAGATTCAAGCTTTGCCGAAACCTACAGGTGAAGTTGATGGCAAAAGTGCCTTAGAAATCATCTACGAACAGCACGGCATAACTCGACCTGACAAACCAGGACACGAGCATTTCGGATTCAAAGATGGAATTTCTCACCCTGGTATTCGGGGGTTAGTTTCCGACTCAGCAGAAGATTTCCTCACCCCACGGCTGCTTGATCCAAAAGACCAACTGTTTGAGCAATTTGCTAAACCTGGTCAACCTTTAATTTGGCCCGGTCAATTTGTCTTTGGTTACAAACAGCAGAAGCACGACGAGCCAACAACTCCTCTACCTGCTGCCACGCTCTGTCCTGCTTGGGCAAACAATGGTTCTTACTTGGTTGTGCGACGGTTGCGTCAAGATGTTCCGGCTTTCTGGAATTTTGTTAACACCAAGGCAGCAGAACTATCGCAAAAACCTGGTTTCAATGGCATGACTCCCGAACGCTTCGCCACACTACTAGTTGGACGTTGGCCCAGTGGTGCTCCCCTGATGCGATCGCCCAACAGTGACAACGAAGACCTAGCAAAAGATAGCTTAGCGAATAATCATTTTTCTTACGTCACTCCCTCTCAATCAGTTTCCTTGGTGCCAATACCTAGTTATCCAGGTGATAATTTTCCTCAGGCTCGCAGTGATTCTTCTGGTCTAGTTTGTCCATACTTCGCTCACATTCGCAAAATCAATCCTCGTGACTCAGCTACAGATACAGGAGGAGCAAATGATACTTTCACTCGATTAGTTCTCCGCCGTGGTATTGCTTTTGGATCTCCCATAAAAGATCCAGCAAACCCCACTATAGAAGAACTACAAGAAGAACGAGGGCTGATGTTTGTTTCTTACCAAGCATCAATTGAGGAGCAGTTTGAGTTTTTGATGCGCCGTTGGGCGAACAGAGATAATCTACCTCCTCCCGGTGCTGGACCCGATCCAATTATCGGTCAGCAAGAGAATGCAGGTAGCCGCGCACGTTCATTAAAACTTACTGGTAGTGATAATTCAACTGAAACCATTAAGCTCATGCAAGACTGGGTGATTCCGACTGGAGGGGGCTACTTTTTTGCACCTTCAATCAGTGCATTGAAAGACGTTTTAGCTAATTCGGGCATTCATCCCACGGTTCACCCGTAGGGGAGCGTGGGATGAATGCCCGGACAAAAACGGTACGTCCCCCGATCTTTTTTACCTTCCGTAGTAAACCCTGGCATTACCAAATCTTGAATCTCGCCGCAGATAGTTGTTCCACTCTTCTGCCAGCCAACGTTTGGCAAATGGTCCAACTGCTACGTGTGGTCCTCGCGGTTCATCTCTGGGGATAACGGCTACATCTGGTCGTCTTACATAGCGTTTGATTTCGTACCTATAGTAGGGTAACTCTTCCGACTTGGCAGGAATCACAACGTAATAATTGTTAGACCTTTTCCCGCCATAATCGCCTCCAGGATACCCGTTATAATCTCCTGTATCAGGATAATTGGGTATGTCTTGTCCGTTGTTGCTGGCGATTCGTGTGTTACCTATACCCCTGGATTGCAACTGTCTAACTCTCGCTCGGGCACCTGATTCGCTGCGAAAAACTCCTGCCTGAATGACATCACGTCTTCCTAACCGTTTTATGAAGGCATCTGGTACGATGTCACGTACATCTGGCAGTTGTCGCCGCAAATTACTGCCATAAACGTAGACCTGGTAGCGCCCAAAGTTTTGATTATATTGATTTGACGGTGCTCGGAATTCTATAGTATTTTGGGCGTCTGTGGAAAATGGCTCTCCTGTCGGCACCTGCGGTAATGGCTCTTGACCATAAGGAACCACTGGGACATTGGGAGGTGGCGGTAAGTCTTGATACACCCTTTGAGTCAGCAAAACCTCACTTGTTTTGATTTGGGCATATGCTTGGGTGGAGTCGGCAATAAACAGCAAACATCCTCCCAGCACTAGAAGCAAGATGGAGTGTAGTCGAAAAAAGAAAATATGGAACCGTAAAGGATTTAGTGTTGATAATCGGCTGAAACTGGTAGATGCTATAAATTGACAAGGTATTGCACCAGACATAAGCAATTCATAAGGTACGACATTCAAAATTAAAAAAGAAGAAATCAGCGTCGTGCGCTCAAGTATTCTAACTGTTGACTGTATGCAGTTCTTTTAATCTTGACAGCTTAGTAGTAGCAAAACTTAAGAAGGAATAAACAATGAAGTAGGAATAACAAATTTAATATAGCAATCCTAAATCATTTGTGAACAATTAAGATTCCCGACTTCTTTAAAGAAATCGGGAATCTGAGAATGGGGGATTTTCACTCTTTAGGTAAGTAAAACCTTTATCAGCAATATTTCACTGTTTAGCTTTGTGCCTTATGATAAGCCTTTGGTTGACAGTGTTAAGCTAGAACCAGTAGCCTAGCAATTCTTTTGGAGATGAACAAAGTAGTCGTTGGTCTTTCTGGTGGCGTAGACAGTTCCACCGCAGCAGCCATTTTGCACGATCAAGGTTATGAAGTTATTGGTCTGACCCTTTGGCTGATGAAAGGGAAAGGTCAATGCTGCTCTGAAGGTATGATTGACGCGGCTAGAATTTGCGAACAACTGGGCATTCCCCATCATATTGTTGATATTCGCGATGTCTTTCAGACCAATATCGTTGATTACCTGGTAGCCGGTTACAGCACTGGGATCACTCCTTTGCCTTGCTCGCAGTGCAATAAAACTGTGAAATTTGGTCCGATGTTGCAGTATGCTCGCGAAAATTTAGAATGCGATCGCATTGCCACCGGTCATTATGCCCGCATTCAGTATGATCAAGCAACTGGACGTTACCAGTTATTACGAGCACTTGACCGCAATAAGGATCAGTCCTACTTTCTCTATGACTTGTCGCAAGATTTACTAGCAGGCACCGTATTCCCTCTAGGAGAACTTCAAAAAACTGACACTCGTCGTCTTGCCACAGAACACGGTTTGAAAACAGCAGATAAGCCAGAAAGCCAGGACTTATGCTTAGTGGAAAGCAACGGTTCAATGCGAGCGTTTCTTGATAAATATCTTGCGCCCAAAAAAGGCGATATCGTTGATCCCACAGGCAAAGTGCTCGGTCAACACGATGGTGTCCATCATTACACGATAGGGCAACGTAAAGGCTTGGGGGTCGCCGCTGCTGAACCGTTGTATGTGATTGAATTGGATGCAGTGAACAATAGAGTGATTGTGGGCGATCGCACCAAAGCAACTCAACCCGAATGCACTGTAGGACGTGTCAATTGGGTATCTATGTCCGAACCATCAACCCCAATTCGCACTGAAGTTCAAATTCGCTACCGTTCAACTCCTGTACCAGTAACAGTCATTCCCTTGGAAAACTCCCGTGTCCGCGTAGTATTTGATGAACCTCAGTTTAGCATTACCCCCGGACAAGCTGCAGTTTGGTACGACGGCGACAAAGTGTTGGGTGGCGGGATCATTGAACAATTTAGCTAGATGATGAATGAGGTATGGGGAATCAGGAGTAGGAGAGCAAGGGGACAAATCAATTCAAAATTCAAAAGTTGGAATCTCTCCCTCATCCCCCTCATCCCCCTCATCCCCCTCATCCCCCTCATCCCCCTCATCTTTTCCTACTTTCTATTTGCGAATAACTATAATCTTTGCTCTATACGTGCCTACGGTTTGGTAAGTTATACATAGCTTTAAAAAAAATGTAGTTATCGCAAACAAAGGACTACCTTGAGTTATAATTTTGACAGTATAGCCCCTCATGGTGGGCAATTGGTGAATCGCATCGCTACACCTGACCAAAAACAAGTATTTCTCTCAAAAGCCGACTTTCTACCGCGAGTGCAACTTGATGATCGGGCGGTATCAGATTTGCAAATGATTGCAATTGGTGGTTTTAGTCCACTGAGTGGTTTTATGAATCAGGAGGACTACAACCGTGTTGTTACAGAAATGCGGCTAGCGAACGGAACGGTTTGGTCAATACCGGTTACACTCTCGGTTAGTGAAGAAGTCGCCGCCCCCTTGCAAGAAGGTGGTTTGATTCGTTTAGATAATCGTGCTGGTCAATATATCGGGGTATTGGAACTTACAGAAAAATACCACTACGACAAGATCCGTGAAGCTATTCATGTTTATCGAACCAATGATTCAAACCATCCTGGTGTAAAGGTACTCTACAATCAAGGTTCTGTAAATTTAGCAGGTGATGTGTGGTTATTAGAACGCGAGCCTCATCCTCTATTTCCAAAATACCAAGTTGATCCCGTCGAGTCTCGGCAGTTGTTTCAGGAAATGGGCTGGAAAACTATTGTTGGGTTCCAAACTCGCAACCCCATCCACCGCGCTCATGAATATATCCAAAAGTGCGCTTTGGAAATTGTGGATGGTCTATTTTTGCACCCATTGGTTGGAGCGACGAAAGAAGATGACATCCCCGCAGATGTGCGGATGCGCTGTTACGAAATTTTGATGGAGAAATACTACCCCCATAACCGCGTCCTTTTAGCAATTAATCCCTCGGCTATGCGTTATGCTGGTCCTCGGGAGGCAATTTTCCACGCTCTGATTCGCAAGAACTACGGTTGTACTCACTTTATCGTCGGACGAGATCACGCTGGAGTAGGTAATTACTACGGCACTTATGATGCTCAGCATATCTTTGATGAATTTAAGCCTGAAGAACTGGGCATTGTGCCGATGATGTTTGAACACGCCTTTTACTGCACGCGTACCCATCAAATGGCAACGAGTAAAACAAGTCCTAGTCTTCCGGAAGAGCGCATTCATCTTTCGGGAACAAAGGTGCGGGAAATGCTGCGCCGAGGTGAGTTACCTCCACCAGAATTTTCCCGTCCAGAGGTGGCGGCAGAATTGGCACGGGCAATGCAAATACCAGTCCATACTTACGATATTTAAAGCACATTCAAGGCAAAAAATAAAGTATAAAACGTTACTTTACACTACAGACCTCAGCCCTATAAGCTATAGCTGATGGACTGAGGGCTGTTAGCTAACTATGAAGCGGCGAACATTTTTACAAAGGCTTGGCTCTATACTTACGGTATTGGGTGCAGCGCAGGCTGAGTGGTTGACCCTTGGAAATCGCTATTACCAAGCTTTGGCACAACCCATACCACGTAAATTGGCTTTATTAGTAGGTATTAATCAGTACCCAGAACAACCAGGTCTGCTCGGTTGTCTAACTGATGTGGATCTGCAAAGGGAACTTTTGATTCACCGCTTTGGTTTCCAACCCTCAGACATTATTTCATTAACAAATGAAAAAGCGACGAGGGAATCTATCGAGACGGCTTTTTTCGAGCATCTGGTGAAACAAGCTAGACCTGACGATGTGGTCGTGTTTCACTACAGTGGCTATGGTAGCCGTGCCAAGTTGGAAATGCAAGAAACACAAAACGCTCTAGTTCCAGTTAATGGCATTGAACGCTCACAAGCAAATAATGTCAACTATATATTGGAAGAAACGCTACTGCTGATGTTGCGATCGCTAGCCACGAATCACGTAACAGCAGTATTGGATACGAGCTACTACACACGTTCCACCTTGCCGCCAACGAGTCTACGAATTCGCAGCCGTCCAGTACCAGAACAAGCTATCCTGTCAGCAGAAGAACTTGAGTTGCAACGTAAGCTACAGGAGCAGGTTGCCACAAAAGAGCCAGTTATTGTGCTATCAGCAACTTCTGATCCCAAGCAATTGGCAAGGGAGGAGCAGTTGTCTGGTTTTAGTGCTGGATTATTTACCTACACCTTAACGCAGTACTTGTGGGAAGCCACACCAGCAACGACAATTCAAGTCTGTCTTTCTCATGTGGGTGCTTCTGTCCAGCAGTTGGGAAGTACGAAACAGCAGCCAGCACTATTGCTAGATAAGAAAAATCAGCTTTTTCGGACGCCGATAGCAGATATTTTGCTGCCAAACAGTACTTCTGCGGCAGAAGGAGTCGTCACAGGAATTGAGGACGACGGGAAAACAGTTTTACTGTGGCTGGGAGGACTCCCTCCACAAGTCCTGGAATACTACGGAGTGAATTCCCGACTGACTCTGGTGACAAAAGAAGGGTTAAATGTAGAGACGAGAGGTAGCGCGTCTCTACAGTTCCGATCACGTGCAGGGTTAACAGCAAAAGCGCTAATTTCCAATCTTGAGGGTACGACTTCCCCACAAGTCGGGCAACTTGTTCAGGAAGCTGTGCGAGTTATTCCTCGGAATATAGGTTTAACGGTTGCTCTTGATACTGGACTAGAAAGAATTGAGCGCGTAGATGCAACAAGTGCCTTTGCAACAATCGCCCATGTGTCAAGCGTAGTAGCGGGAGAACAGCCAGCAGATTACGTGTTTGGGAAACTACCAGAAGCGAAGAATAAAGATTTAGCAGCCACTAACCCTACGGTTGTGTCTCTCAGTCGTTACGGTTTATTTTCTCTTGGTAGCGAACTCATTCCTAATACTGAAGGGGAAGCGGGAGACGCAGTCAAAGTAGCCGCGCAGCGGTTAGCACCAAAACTACAAACCTTGCTGGCGGCAAAATTATGGCGACTCACAGAGAATACAGGATCCTCCCGCTTGGGAATCAAGGCAACATTAGAAATCATTGGCACCCTCACGCCTCGGGCGGTGATACAACGAGAAACACTGCGAACCCAAAGCACTGAAACATCAAGCAAGAAACCATTCAATCCTGAACTCGGTGGTATTCCTACTGTAAGTGTCGGTAGTAAGATACAGTATCGAGTGGAAAATATGAGCGATCGCCCTGTTTATCTGATGCTGTTGGGATTAAATAGCAGTCGGAGTGCGATCGCTCTGGTTCCCTGGTACAAAAGTAGTGAATCAGACTCATCGGAAATCAAACCAGTACTCAAAGATATGGTCATTTCTCCAGGGGAGACGCTCACGATACCACAAACGACTACTGGTTTTGAATGGGTGGTGCAAGGACCAACTTCCTTGAGTGAAACCCAACTTATCTTTAGTACTGCACCTTTTACTCAATCTCTGTCTGCTTTAGAAGCTGCTAAGCATCCCAAAGCAGAACAACAGCGCATACAGCCTTTGATTAGCCCTTTAGAAGTCGCACAAGCCGTTTTACAAGATTTGCATAATGCCAGTGCAGTCAAGGATATGAACGGCACAGCGGCTGACTCATATGTGTTAGATGTGAATAATTGGGCAAGTCTGAGTTTTGTCTATCAGGTGGTGTGAGATTGGAAGACAGGGTGTTATTTGTTTATGGCGGTTTTCATTTGGATGAAGTACAGATTTGTAGTCATTGCTGATGATGTGCTTTTTCACTCCGATTTTGTAATAAATTTTACACACTAATTTCCAAGTTACACAAAAACTGTGTAGCAAAAGACGCACTCGCGTTCGGCACTGCCCCTTGGGCGATCCCCCTTGCTGCATAAGTCAATATCGTCTGCACCTAATAATCATTGGTCTGCCGAAGATCTACAACAGCGTTTTTTGCCCCCTTAACTTCATGGAAGGGGGTTTTATTTTTCGGTTGGAAGAACGGTGGATATTGATTCTTCTTACCGAAGAAAGGCAGAGGGCAGAGGGCAGAGGGCAGAAGGAAAGAAGGTAAGCTTTGATACAAAAATAAGTCCTCTGTTCTCTGCCATAAGGTTTAAAGCCCCTGAATTTATTTATGGAGAAAAATAAACGCGTAGCAACTTTATTAAATCCCCCGAATTCATTCGTGGGGACGCCTTCTGCCTTCTGCCTTCGTACTTCTGCCTTCTTAATAAAGCATTCTGACTTGAATAAAACGGTAAACCCTGCCTTAAAGTGGTTTTCATCCTTGGTGCAAGCACGAGGGTTTTCAACCTACCTTCTTATCGGAAAGCGCCTTATATCCCCGTCCCTTTTAGGGCGGGGATATAAGGCGGCGAGTGACGAAAGCATCTCTTCTCTTAAGTTGACCGCAGGTCTACAGAAGAAGAGATGTTTGAGGAATGAGCTATCTCCGGGTTGGGTAACGAGTCAATCCATTCCTCTACCAAACTAGACATGGTTCCGTCAATCCTAGAATGACATCTCAAAAGTGTTCGGATTGCGGTGCAATTGTGAAAAAATCTCTCTCAACTCGTACCCATAAATGTAGTTGTGGATGCGAGCTACAAAGAGATGTGAATGCGGCGATAAATATTCTGAATCTTGCGCGACAAGCGTGAGTGTTGGGCAATCCCGAAGTAACGCTACAGGAGTCGGAACCACTACGCTAATTGGGGAAACCCAGAAGCGAGCAAGTTACGACGTAGAGTGTAGAATCCCCGTGCGTTTACGCCGGGGAGTGTCAATTACTACGATTGCCCAAAGGGCAGTGAGCTTCTTTGAAATCATCGATACCAAGAATCAACCACGAACGCGAGTCCGTCTGAGCCAGGAGAAGAATCTGCATTTTATTTTGTCTTTGCCCCTAAATATGAATCAAGCTAAGTGTCTTCGGAAGAATAGGGCTGGCAGATTTTTCCGGATTCGATGAAGCGGTATATGGTCTATTAAGTAGTCTTTCTAGAGCATGTATCTATTAGGACTTTTTTGAAAATGTTTTTTCGGAGGAGAAAAATGGTTCCAACACTAACCAATTTCAAAATTCGCGTCGTAACTCAAACAAGAAAGCATAGATATCTAGAAGTCGCACGAGTTGGAGTTGGTGCGATCATAGTGATCGCACTCATCACTTACGGCAGGTTGCTAGATGTACTCAGCAACACAACCGATTAACCAACCCGCTGTCCATCCTTCTGTGACATTGCGCGATGTGGCACGTAAGCGCAAAGCGCAGGCACTCTCGGCGCGTAAGCTCCTCGCTCCGGGAGGCACAAAGCAGCGTGTCCCAGAGGGACTCACGCGAGTGCGTGTCGCAAAGCGACTCAGTGTCCTCAGTCATGCGATCGCCCCAAAGTGCATAACTCAATTTCACTCACATCTATAGCGCCATAAATGGCATCTTTGAAAAATCACTAAGAAATTAACGCCCCAAAAACTCTCGTATGTACTGATTGACTAATTGAGGCTCCTCCTGCTGTACCCAATGGCTACAGTTGGCAATATATTTAATTTGAAAATCTTTGACATAAGCCTCTGTGCCGTAGCTTAATTCCTTGCCAAGCGCGGTATCTTTTTCTCCCCAAATCATCAACGTTGGCACTTCCAAAACACCCCACTTTTGATTTATCATTCTCTGTTGAAAAATGTTGCGGTAATAGTTCAACATTGCTGTAAGGGCACCCCGTTTGGATGCAGCATCTTTGTAAGCTTCAATATCCGCTTGGGTGATAGCGCTCTTGTTAACCGCCATACCTTTGAAAGCAGTTTCAACTGGTTGATAATCAAAGGATTGTATGAGAAATTCTGGTATTGCTGGTAATTGAAATAAGAACATATACGAGCTGCGTAGCAACTGTTGAGGAGTGCGTAAGCCTTCGGCAAATTTGGCGGGATGAGGGAGATTCAGTACAATTAAACGCTCTACCATTTCAGGGTGAGAGTAAGCGAAATTCCAAGCTATCAAACCACCCCAATCATGTCCCACCAAAATACTTTTTTCGTATCCTAATCCCTTAATGACCCCTTCAACGTCTCTGACAAATTCATCCATCACATAAGCTGATTGGTTTTTTGGCTTATCGCTGTCGTTGTAGCCACGCAAGTCAAGGGCAACAACTTTATAGTTTTTGGCAAATTCTGGTATTTGATGCCGCCACGAATACCAAAACTCAGGGAATCCGTGCAGCATCACCATGAGAGGACCTTCTCCCTGAGTGACGTAATGCAATTTCACTCCGTTTGTCGTGATGTATTGGTGCTGCCATGAACCTTCTACTACTGACATAATTTATACTCTTAAAGGTAGATAATTGGGCTTTAAATACAAGTATTAATATTAACTTTTATCGAAAATTGTTGAGATTCAAAACTAACTTGAGAAGGAACAAATTACTCAACAAATCTTCATATTATATTTAAAATTATTCCTTTGGTAGATGTATATTATGGGTGATTTTTGCTAAATACTTATCCATAATTAAACTGAAATATTATGACACAGCAAATAACACAACATCCTTCTTTGTGGGTGGAGCGATTAGCTAGATTTGGTTATATATCCAAAGGAGTAGTTTACAGTGTTGTTGGACTACTGGCAGCACAAGCAGCTTTTGGTAGTGGTGGTAAAACGACTGATACAGAAGGCGCTCTCCAAGAAATTGTCAATCAGCCATTTGGAGAGTTTTTGCTAGCTTTGGTGGCTATTGGGTTAATTGGATACGTGATTTTTCGTTTTGTGCAAGCAATCAAAGACCCAGAACATAAAGGCACAGATGCCAAAGGTTTGGCACAGCGAGTTGGTTATGCAATCAATGGTTTAATCTACGCTGGTATAGCTTTAAGCGCTGTCCAAATTATCCTCGGTTCGGACGGTGGTGGTAATAGTAATTCTAGACAAGATTGGACAGCCCGATTACTTTCTCAGCCCTTTGGTCAATGGTTAGTTGGGGCGGTTGGAGCGTTTACTATTGGTTTGGGTTTTTATGAGTTTTATGAAGCTTTTAGTGGGAAGTTTCGTAGAAAATTAGATTTGTATGAATTGGACGATTCTGAACGCAAATTGGTAATGGGTATTTCCAGATTTGGTTTGGTAGCCCGAGGGATAGTTTTCTGTATTATTGGTTGGTTTTTGATTCAAGCAGCAACTCAGTCTGACGCCAGCCAAGCGGGAGGTTTAGGTGAGGCGTTACAGGCGATCGCGCAACAACCTTATGGTCCTTGGCTTTTGGGTATTGTGGCGCTGGGTTTAGTTGCTTACGGTGGTTACATGGTGATTCAGGCGCGGTATAGTCGGATAGTCATAGGAAGTTGACCTCTCCTCCGGCTAAAGCCAAGAGGATTCTAAACTGATGTAGCGAAGCAGGCTAAAAGCCCTGCTTCGCTACGTTTACGATATATTTTCTTCAGTGAGCTGAATACGTTATACCGTTTGGGAAGGGTCAAAACTTCCCTTATTACCTTGGCTAGACATAAGCCTAACTGTGTTTTTACTTTGACTAGGATGTTGGCTGCACCATTGCAATCAGCATTGATAACCAAATTATTCTTGGTCTTGTACATTCCACGCTTAACTCGCTTACCTGATGGTTTCCAGCTTCCGGGTTTTTCACCGTTAAATTTTGGCAAGAAATCACCATCTAAAAAGCTCGTCTTACTGGTGTAACTCTCCTCGGTTTCAGTAAACTGAATCCCGATTTCTTCACACAGTTGTCGAATACGCTCTTTAAGTTTAGAAGTCGGAATTTGTACAAAATTTTGATTATTGCGTCTCCCTAGAGTTATTTTGTCTTTAACTCCCTGACCCCAACCAAACACCACGTTACCAATTTTATGGTTAAGGCAATAGTTGACAATGAATCTAGCGGTCTTATTAATAGCGTCCCGCATCTGACGGTTACGCAGTTCTGCAAGACTGGCTAGTTCTTCACTCCAAAATCCCTGTGGCTTTCCTGTTTTAATCTTTTTGACCTTGCGGTTGTAATTGGTGTTAAGGGATTTGAGTTGCCTGCCATCAATGATCAAAGATTTACCCAGTGTTGAAACACAAGTTAACCAATTGTTAGTTCCTGGATCTATCCCCAGCGCTTCTTCGTAATCTAGTCCTAGCAAGCAGCTTACGCCCTCGTTTCCAGACTTGTAAACGTACTCAGCATATAGCTCACGGTTACGCGGTAGTATACGAACCTCGACCAGTTGATGAGGCTTAAATCCGTATCCTCCAGGAATCCAAACATCGCTTAAGATATCCTTATCCTTGGATAACTCCCGTGAAATTGCTAAACGACACATCCCTGTTTCTATGTCTAGTTTCACGGCTTGAACAGGAAATGTGACGACAGTTAATCCATCTTTGCGATAACCAGGAATACGCGGTCTAGCCTTCAGTTCTCCATTAAAGAACAATGGCAGCAGTTCATTGTAAGAGCGAAAACTTTCAATGACTGACTTAATTGTTTGTTGCGCTTGTTGTCCTCCCAGGATTTGATAGTGTTGGCTTGCTGCAAATTCTTTGCACAATGAAGCATAACTATCAACACTAATCTTCTTGAGCTTGAACCCAGAACGGTAAAAACCATCCTTATCGAAGAATTCAACACGCTCGCAAGTCTCAAAATGCTTCTGTCTTATTGAATAAACAACCTCATTTGAAAGCTTGCTTGCTTGTTCACAAAGCAAAATCAAGAAATTGTTAGTTTCATCATTGATAGCGTCAGTCAGTCTAATCTGTTGTGTTTTGTACAAATATATGTATTTAGCTATAGTATTAAATACATATTATAACTAAAAGATTCCGGAAGATGTCTAAACTTTCACCTAAAGATTATGAGTACCGACGCGCTGAAGGTTCTATATCATCTTTGAATTATCACTTTGTATTTTGCCCAAAACGCCGCAAAGCAGTACTGGTCAATCAAGTGGCTACTAGGCTCCAGGAAATTATCTTTGAACTAGTGACCGAACATGGATGGAAACTCATAGCACTTGAAATTATGCCCGACCAGGTACACTGCTTCCTGAATGTCCCGCCTCATGAATCACCTTCTGATATTGCCCGATGGATTAAAGGGAGAGCGTCTCATCACCTGAGACAGGAGTTTCCAGAACTTAAAAAAATGCCTTGCCTTTGGAGTCCTAGCTACTTTGTTGCTTCAACTGGTCAAGTCAGCACTGAAGTGGTTAAGCGATACATTGAAGACCAGCGTTCTAAGTAAACACTGGCGGCTTTTAAGCAGCCGTCAGCTTTCATCCCCCGGCTAGAGGCTCTCAGCATATACTTGGTAGAAAAATGAACGGGGATTGGGGACTGGGGACTGGGAAATAAAGTAAAAAGAACCAAGGAAAAAGTAAAAAGAAAGAACAATTCAATATTTCTTTTAACTTTTAACTTTTAACTTTTCTTCCTAATCCCTAATCCCCAATCCCCAATCCCCAATCCCAGGAAAGTTTATTGAATACCCCGAACACATTATTAAAAGGCGCATGGCAAAAGTAGAAATACGCGGCGTCTGGCTAACCACCACCGATAGCAAACTTTTCGATTCTCGGCAAAATATTGCGGCAGCGATGGACTTCCTCGCCGAGACGGGATTTAATGTGGTCTTCCCTGTTGTTTGGAATAGGGGGGCGACAATGTATCCCAGTCAATTAATGCGGCAAACCTTTGATATAGAAATTAACCCGCAATTTGTTGGGCGCGATCCTTTGGCAGAACTGGTGATTGAGGCGCGGCGGGTTGGGCTAAAAGTCATTCCTTGGTTTGAATACGGATTCGCCAGTTCCTACAATTTGAATGGTGGACCACTGCTGGCAAAAAAACCTGAATGGACTGCCCGTGACAGTAAGGGTAACTTGCTGAAGAAAAACGGGTTTGAATGGCTGAATGCCCTTGACCCGGAAGTCCAAAGTTTCATGTTAAATCTCATATTGGAAGTCGTACAAAATTATGATGTGGACGGCATCCAAGCTGATGACCGCTTGCCTGCATTACCAAGCGAAGGTGGCTATGACTCAGGAACTGTGGAACGCTACCGTCAGCAGTTTGGTGAATCTCCGCCAAAAAACTTCAAGGACGGGCGATGGTTGCAGTGGCGTGCTGATATTCTCACAGAATTCCTTGCCCGTCTCTATCAGGAAGTCAAAGCTATTAATTCCAACCTGCTGATATCAATTGCCCCTAATATTCATGATTGGGCATATAAGGAGTACCTGCAAGATTCACCCACTTGGCTGCAACGAGGGCTGGTAGATATTATCCATCCGCAAATCTATCGCCGTGATTTCCTCAGTTACAAAGGTATTGTTGATAAGCTGGTCCACGAGCAATTTACAGATGCTACACTGTCGAAATTGGCACCAGGAATTCTGATGAAAGTTGGTTCTTACCGGATAAGTCCAGAGTACTTGTTGCAAGCTATTGAATATAACCGTCCTTGTGGTATTTCTGGGGAAGTTTTCTTTTTCTATGAAGGTTTGCGAGAAGACAATAACGCCTTAGCCCAGGCGTTGCGAAAAGGTCCTTATGCCCAGTCTGCTGCATTTCCTTCTCTATCAGAGCTAAATCAAGTTAGAGTCAGCAAGAAGGCATCATCTTCTCTTTGGCAGCAGTTTATGAGCTTTTTTAGAAATCTTTTTTCATAAATTTGCCTTGAAAGCGCCCCACGGGCGGCGCACCACCCGTTATGAATGCAAGAAACACTTCCCTCTCTCCCTCCCTCACTCCCAATACGGTTTGGATAAGATCCCCCCGCCTAACGGCGACCTCCTTAAAAAGGGGGTAAAGAAGGGAAATAGCCCCCCAATTTATCGGGGGGTTGGGGGGATCTTCACGCGATAAACAAGCTAACCGAATTTTATTTCTTAGATTATTGTGACCTTTTTTGAATTCAAATATGAAGATGTCATGACTTGTGTAGAAATTGCCAAAAATGCTGGATTGGAAACTTTGGTACTGAATCAAACTCGCCCAGATATCGGCTTAAGTGTCGTCAAGGTAATTGTACCAGGATTGCGACATTTCTGGTGGAGACTTGCGCCAGGACGACTTTATGATGTCCCTGCAAAAATGGGCAAGTTTCCTGCACCATTAACAGAAGAACAGCTAAATCCGATCCCAATGCCATTTGTGTAAATTAACGCGATCGCTACTCTCAAGATTGTAGGGTGTGTTGTCGCGCAGCGCAACGCACCAAAACCGCCGGATGGTGCATTAGCCACTAAGTATATGTAGTGTTATCGCGCAGCGTAACGCACCAAAACCGCCGGATGGTGCATTAGCCACTAAGTATATGTAGTGTTGTCGCGCAGCGTAACGCACCAAAACCGCCAGATGGTGCATTAGCCACTAAGTATATGTAGTGTTATCGCGCAGCGCAAGGCACCAAAACCGCCGGATGGTGCATTAGCCACTAAGTATATGTAGTGTTGTCGCGCAGCGCAAGGCACCAAAACCGCCGGATGGTGCATTAGCCAAAGGCATAACGCACCCTACGTGTATTTCCTACTCAATCTTACATTTTTGCCAGTACTATGAATTCATTTTTTACCCTTTCTTTGGGAAAAGGAATCGCCTTAATTCCAGAAGATGAGCGAATCCTCCTGCAATCTAATTTTTGTAATTTAACCTTTTCTCACCCTAAACTTGGATTACAAACTGCTTTACATCATCTTAAGCATTCCCCTACTACTCTCTCTCAACTTAGACAGATAGTTGTAGAAACTGATGGCGTTGAGGAGAGAAATAAATTTGATACCTACTTAGAAAAACTTACTTATTTTGGCTGGATTTGTCATTCAGTTTTACCGCTTGCTACCGCCATCCCTCTGACAGGAGATTATCAATTTCACTGTCCAGAAATTGATTGGCAACAACAATCATTTACTCTATCTCGCTTTGCTTATTTGCATAAAGTAGACGGAGAAATGATTTTAGAATCTCCCCAATCTCAAGCTAAAATAATTTTATTAGATTGGCGAGCAGCAGCCCTGATTACTAAATTATCTCAGCCTCAAACTAGCGCCACATTAGTAGAGGGAATTGCCGACATCACAGAAGAACTAGGGCAACAATTTCTTAGTCTACTATTAGCCACTCAAATGTTATCCTTAGAGACAGAAAATTCTCATATCATGCAATGGGAATTTCATGACCTCCTCTTTCACAGTCGCAGTCGTAAAGGAAGACATAGTAAACCGATAGGGGCAACCTACCGCTTTTTGGAAAAAATTGAACCTCTACCCGTAATCAAACCACCCATAAGTGATAAGGTAATTCAATTATATAAACCTAACCTAGAAGATTTAGCTAAAACTGATATTTCTTTAACTCAAGCCTTAGAATCGAGAAAGTCAATTCGAGAGTATGACGAAAACCCAATTACCCTAGTACAATTAGGAGAATTGCTCTATCGCTGTGCTAGGGTAAAAGAAATAATTGACTTAAAAGAAAAGGGACAATTGAGCCGCCGTCCCTATCCAGGAGCAGGTGCTATTTATGAATTAGAGATATATCCAATAGTTAACTACTGTGAGGGACTAGAAGCAGCGGTATATCATTATCGACCTGGTTCTCATGAACTAGAGCTAGTTTCTGAATGGAACCCAGCAATCGAAGCTTTATTTACAGATGCTTATCACGCTTGTGCAAAGCAAGTCATTCCGCAAATTTTAGTAATAATTACTGCTAGATTTTGCAGATTTTTTTGGAAGTATCAATCCATGGCTTACGCGGCAATTTTAAAGCACGTTGGTGTTTTGTATCAAAGTTTTTATTTAGTGACAACAGCAATGAAATTAGCTCCCTGTGCTTTGGGGAGTGGCAATTCCGATTTGTTTGCTAAAGCAACAGGAATAGATTACTACGAAGAATCTTCTGTTGGAGAGTTTATGTTAGGTACAGTCAAACAGTAATGATGAAACGATTGAAATTGAAGAGTTGTTGAAACTATGGCTAAAAATTCTCAAAAAAACCAGACCCCAGCCCTGCCCACAGTACTAGATTTTGATGGACAAGATGATTTTGTAGAAATCAAGCACAATAACACTTTTAATTTACCAAACAAGTTTACTATCGAAGCTTGGGTAAAAACTAAAAAATTGAGTGGTGTTCAAAGAATATTTGCCAAATTTCCAGCTTATGCCTTTGGTTTAAACGGTAGCCAAATTCGATTTACCACTTTAAAGAAACGAGATTACGACACAACCCAAGCCCAGCTTGCGATAGATACTTGGTATCATTTAGCAGTTGTTTTAGATAACAACAACCACGCCCATTTTTATCTAAACGGCGAACTGTTGCAGACTGTCGCTGGAACTCAGCCAGCTAACAATAGCAGCGACTCTGCTTATATTGGTAAGAATCAAAATGGCGAATATTGGCACGGTTCAATTGCTGAACTCCGCATCTGGAATTCAATTCGCTCAAAAGAAGAAATTCAAGCTAATAAATCTCACCGTCTAGTGGGTAATGAACCAGGGTTAGTAGCCTACTGGCTCTTAGATGAAGGCACTGGCAATACAGTCCACGATAAAACTAGCAATAATAATCACGGCACTATCTCTGGGAATGCCACTTGGGCACAATCTGAGTTGCCAATACAAGCACCTGTTACACCAACGCCAGCATCTGAAACCACTGATTCTTCTACAAGCAAAGAGGTTGAACGCCACTTGTTAGCCACCGGGCTTGAAGATTATGGATTTTGGTGGCAAGAAATGCTCAAAGCCCAAGCTGAGAAAACTGAGCCAGATAAGCCCTTTCGTCGTGGTCGAATTTGGAGTTAGAAACAGACAGCGATCGGTGATGGAAAATTGATAAAGAAGCGATGGTCAATTCTGAATGATTTGTGAACAACAAATTCCCGACTTCTTGAATAAATGGGGAATGTGAACTAGCAATTCTCATTTGAATGAAGTTGAACCACAGATTAACCTTGCCCTCGAGCGAAGCGAAGGGACAGATGCACACCGATGATATGATGTCCGGCAAATTACCCATAATTATAGAACCCCACCCCTAACCCCTCCCCGCTTGCGGGGAGGGGAGCCAAAGCTACGCTTTGGCGGGGTGGGGTTTTCCAGGATTTGTCAGTAATTGAGCGGACATGATATGAATTACCGCAACGTGAGTTCGATATATCCTGATTTGACCCCTCTCCAAACCTCTCCCCGAAGCGGGGAGAGGCTTAAAAAGCCTATTATTTCGTACGTGCGTTTGTCTTGCGCCAAAACCTCCCCTCCCCTTACCAAGGGGAGGGGTTGGGGGTGGGGTAAATCAACGTGGAATAAAAGTTTGAACGTGATTGTTGACACTAATGGGAAGGGAGGCGGGTGAGGTTCTTCGCTTTTTATAAGTGTTAATCCGGATATGATATTACGAACCCATACCTGAAATCATTGAAGATTTACAGCTACCCGTTTCTTGGCTGCTTTTATCAGGAATACCCCGATGACAACCAGCCAGATTTCCCAGATGATGAAACCAACGGGAGTGACTTCCCATGTAGGAGTGGATGGAATAACCGTTGCAAGTAACTCGCTTTGTCCAAAAATCAAAAAGGGTACCGTTGCTAAACCCATCCAGCCAACCCAAGGTTTGAAAAGGGGAGATTTGAGCATTGCCATACCAACTCCTAACGTCCAGAAAGCAAGCAGAAGTTGCCCGATTTGTTCGCCGATGACAACGCCGCCATATTGATGAACTGCTTGGTAGACGACTGCAACCGACTCGCGGGTTACTTGACTAGCATCTGGATCGACATATAACTTAGCCAAGACAGGGATCACAAACACCCAGCGCATTAGCCCAACCGACTGTAGCGCACCGGAAACCACTCCTGATAGGGTAGCGGCGGTAAGATACGGGGTATCTTCGCGTCCCAGTACTTTCTGGAGTAGCGCACTGACTGGGATAAACAGCAATGCCGTCAGACCAAAAACAAACCAAGTTAAGATGAGTCTAGTCCCGCCTGCATGGAACTGAGTTAAGACGTAAGCTGTAGGTTTGCGTAATATATCGTCGTACTCAAAATTCTGAATCAGCAGCAAGTACGGTATATTGAGCAGAATGGAGAAGACAATAAACAGGACACCCGTTGTTCTAGAAAGTTGTAAGCGACTCATTTTATTATTTCCCTCGACTGTTTGATATTTAGCGTTTCGCGCCCTGTACTAAAAACAAAACTTAACTGTTCACTGTTTTTTAATTAGGACTTACGCAAAAGTTACGGAAGACAAACCGCAGAGGACGCAGCAGAGGACACAGAGAAATAAGAGTTTGAGAGGTTTTTGCGTAAGTCCTATTAATAAGAAGTAACCAGATGGTGGCTTTACAATTGGGCTTTACTGGCAAGGCAGCAACCTTGTGCTGGAAAGGTTTGCTAGAAGCTTGCTCAAGCCTCTTTTTGCTCAACTTCTTTCCAATATTTGACTAGCGATCGCTCCACTCCCAAAAGGCGACCAATCCCAGCTAACGTTCCGATAATCAGCTTTTGGACGAACAACGGCAAACCAACAAATACGAGGTCAGCTTTCTGAATGACTAAGGCGAGTTGCAAAGGATTTGTGGGCATCCCCTGTTTGTTCACTTTTGCATCAATCGCCAGACCGTACATTGCTCTAATAAACTGCTCAAACTCTCCTGCTGGACGTACTTCGGATACGAATGTTACCCACTCGTCAGAGGTATTGCGGAAACTATGAGGCGTACCAGCAGGAACGTACACAATTTCTCCTGGTCGGAGTATCTTAATGTTTCCTTTGCCACCCACTTCCATTTCGAGCGAGCCGCTTAAGACCTCAAACGTTTCTGTGAGATGATTGTGATAATGTAGGGGACTGCCGTTTGATCCGGGTGGAAGGTTGAACTGAGCCTTAAAAGAATTCCCGTTGCTATCGTGAGTCGAGCAAAGGATTGTCATGCGATCGCCTGTCACGGGGTTTTCAATTTGTTCGGGTAGTGACTGATTTGAGATTGCGGTGAACGACGTGTTGGAATCAAAGCCTAGTTTTGTTGATGTCATTTTGGGAAAGCTCCTTTGTTTAAGTTGTTTGATGTACAGCGCGTTTTGACCAACAATTAAAAGGTAAGCTGTCTAGTTAGATGTTGAATTGACATATTGCGCCAAGGAATTGACTCATCACGCCGTTTTGGAAAACTCTGCTTGAATATCCATGAAAGAAGCGACTTTCTCCGTTTCTCTCGTTCGCAGCACTGTTCAATATGCAGCAACTTATAAAGGCATAGATCCCAAAAGCCTGTGTGCTGCCATTGGTATTGACCCTAAAATGCTGGAGGTGCCCGATAGCCGCGTTACAGGCGAAATTAATCGAGCTATGTGGCACGAAGTGGTCAAGCTGACAGGCGATGACAACATCGGTTTACATATAGGGGAAACCTTCAATGTGGCGATGATTGGGATTGTGGGCTATGTGCTTTTCAATTGTCAGAGTTTTAGACAGGTGCTGGAAAACCTCTCGCGCTACACACGTCTGTTCAGTCAGGGGGCTTATATCCACTTCTCAATTTCACAAGGGCAGGTGTTGTGCGACTGTGATATCGTAAGTCACCTGAAAAACTACTTGCTAGAAGAACCTCGACAGCCCATCGAGTCTACGTTTTCAGCCCTACTAACGACAACAAAAACGCTGACGGGTAACTCACTAATTCCTGATGCAGTTTGGTTTCAACATCCACGTCCAACGGATATTTCTGAACACCAGCGGATCTTTCACGCACCTGTACACTTTTCTCAACCAACAAATCGGCTTATCTTCGATGCTGGCTGTTTGGATTGGACTATTTTATCTGCCAATCCATCGCTTTTGTCGATGTTTGAGCAACATGCTGAAGTAATGCTCAACGAACTGAGCCAAGAAGATACGTACACGAACCAAGTTGTTCGGGCAGTTACGCATGGTTTGAAGGGAGAAGTTCCTTCTATTGAGGCGATCGCTCGCACTTTAGCTATCAGTGTTCGGAACCTGCAACGAGAACTGCAAGCAGAGGGGACTTCGTATCAGCAACTTTTGGATGAGACGCGCAAAGAGTTAGCTCTAAGATATTTGAAAAAAGCTGATACCCCAATTCATGATATAGCTTTTTTGCTGGGTTTTTCCGAACCAAGTGCGTTCCACCGTGCCTTTAAGCGATGGACAGGAAAAACGCCACGGGCATACAGATGACTTCCACAGTAATAGAACTTATTTATCTGTGTCCATCTGTGTCCATCTGTGGTTCATTATTTCTTTGGTGTACCTTACTGGCTTTGGAAACGCTGTAACAGTAACAGAACTCATTTTTTAGGAGCGATCGCGTGGAATATCAATCGCAAGTCGAACGGAACATTGAAACTCTCAAAAAAGATTTGCCAACACTTTTTGAGAAAGATATTTCCTACGACATTTACACGCAGGATATCTACTTTCAAGACCCTGTCAATAAGTTTAAAACAAAATTTAACTATCGCATTATCTTTTGGACTTTACGATTTCATGCTCGATTATTTTTTACAGAAATTTACTTTGATTTACATGATGTCAATCAGTCAGCCGAGGACATCATTTTGGCAAAGTGGACAGTTCGCGGTGTTTTGCGCGTTCCTTGGAAAGCTAAGATATTTTTCAACGGCTACTCGACATACAAACTCAACAAAAATGGTTTAATCTACGAGCATATCGACACTTGGGATCGTAAACCAGGGGAAATTTTACAGCAGTTCTTCCGTAAGGGTGGAGAAAGTTGATATGTTGTCTTTCGCTTTAGGTATTAACCCGTTTTTAGGAAATTTAATAGCAACAGCGCTGACTTTTGTTTATGTGTTTGGGCTGGTAGCACTGTTGAATTTATGTGTAACTAAATTTGGGCTACCGCAAGATATTAGCCGTAAAATTACGCATATTGGTGCTGGATCGCTCATTGGCTTTTTGCCTCTGTACAGCGATTTACATTGGTCGAAGTACTTAAATGTGACGATTTTTGTTGTCTGGGTAGTCCTCCTCGTACAAAAAGGGCTGTTTGCCAAACCAGACGATGAAGCTGTTAATATCATGACCCGTACGGGTGATAGGCGTGAACTCCTCAAAGGTCCGCTTTATTTCGTGATTGTGGCAACTATTTGCGGCACGTTATTGTATAAAAGTTTTCCTGGAATTGTCGCAATGACAACTCTCGGCTGGGGCGATGGTGTTGCACCGATAATTGGCTCTCAATATGGCAAGCTTAAATACCAAATTCTCAGCACGAAAAGTGTGGAAGGAAGCCTCTCGATGTTTGTTTTCGCTTTCGCCGCCAGCGTCTTTTTTGTTTGGCTTATCATCCCAAGTCAACTAAATATTAGCCGAATTTTATTGCTGGCATTTATCGCTACACTTGTTGAAGGATGTAGCCCGAAAGAGGTTGATAATATCCTGATTCCAACAGCGGTAATTCTGGCGGCAAATTTTATTTAATGAAATCCTCAGTACGCTTGATTTGTACCTGCTTTTTTAAAGTAAAAAAGAACGTGCTACCATGACCAATTTCTGATTCCACCCAAACCTTGCCATCATACATTTCTACAATCTTTTTTACTAAAGCTAAACCAATGCCCGTACTGTCAGAGTCTTTATTGTTAGATAATTTTTGGAAGATTTGAAATATTCTTTCAAAATATTGCTTTTCAATTCCTAAACCGTTATCAGCTACACTAAAATGCCAATAATAATTATCTTCAGTACAGTCGATTAGAATCTGACCTTGCGGCTTATCAATAAATTTGATGGCATTACTCAACAAGTTTTGAAAAACTTGTTCTATACGAGTTTTTTGACAGTAAACAATAGGTAATTGATTAACTATCTGTATTTGTATATTTTCACTTGGGCTAAGAAGGTCAATAACATCTGCAACGACTTTATTCAAATTGACTTGGCGACTCTCCTCTTGAAGGCGTCCAACTCTAGAGTATTGTAAAATGCCATCAATTAAGTTATACATTTTCTGAACTCTATTTATCAGGAGATTGACGAATTCTCTACCCTGTTCGTCAAATTTATCAGCGTAATCAGCTAATAGCCACTCTGACAATGAACCAATTCCTCGAAGTGGTGCTTTTAAATCATGGGAAACCACATAAGCAAAATCATTTAATTCTTTATTTGCACTTTCTACTTTTTTGAGCAACTGCGCCATCTTGTCCTGAGAGTGCTGGCGTTGAATAATTTCCTGCTGGAGGTGTTCGTTGGCTTTTGCTAGTTCAGTAGTACGTTGCTTTACGAGTTCTTCTAGACGTTCTTTATACTCTCGCAACTCTTGCTCAACTCGTTTACGCTCAATATTTTCCTCTTGCAAAGCTTTATTTGCCGCTTCAAGCTGTGCTGGGCTGGGGAGAGCAAGTGCTAGAGGAACTAGAGGGATGAGAGTAAGAGCTGTATAAAAAGAAATGATAGCTGTGAAAGCTTTGATAGCCCCTGATAACCAATAAACAGGATGCCAAAGCGTCCACACTTCCATGATGTGTGTTGTGCCACAGGAAATAATAAAGGCTCCAAACAAGAGAAAAATGTTTCTAAATGGCACATCTTTCCGCTTGCGGACAAAATACACCAGCGTCAGCGGTATTGAATAGTAAGAAAGTGCAATTATGACATCTGACAGGATATGCAGCGAAACCAACTCTGGTTTCCATAAATAACAATGCCCATGAGGAATAAAATTTTCTGAGAAAAAATTGTAAAAAAGATCCATCCCAAAACCTCCTACCTCCTGCACACTCGTATACCTGACTATTATGCAAGAGGTAGAAACAAATATGTATTAAGGAGGATGTTTATTAAATTGAAATGATTTGTGTGGGATGAACTTCAACAATTCTTATAGGCAACTACCAGCTTTTCCCATTCTTGGTAAATTGCCTCAGTATCCAGCAACAAGGGAAAAATTGTTTTTAAGCGGTTAATTTCTGCTTCTGCTTGGGCTGGAGTATGTCCCAAACCATTCCTCTGGTTCCAATTTCTGCCATCCATTGTTTAGTACCAAATATTCCATGCCAGTTGCGCTTGGAATCAAACAAGAAAACGCGCGTGATGACGGGTGTGATGGTTATTAGTTTTGAGAATCTCCTTTTCAGATAAGCGGATGTTATGAATGCCATCAGCCTTTTGTTGTCAAGCTATATTGACTATTTGTAACAATATTGTTACAAATATTTACATAAGTTAAAAAAATAAAGAGAAAACAGCTATGTATACCACTGTTAATGAAGACGGTATCCTCAACAACTACGCAACTGAACCAAAAATGTACTATGCTGAGTACCCTGCGATTTGGGAACAACGTAAATATCTTGTACAGGGCGTGTTCGCTTCCTTAATCGTCACTACTCTAGTTTTGGTTGCTTTCAGCGTTAGCTAAAATTTTTAGATTTTGGTGCTAATTGACATTTAGACTTCTCCTAATCGCTTGATTCCCTCGGTTGCTTTCACCGGGGTTTTTTGTTGCCTACCGTTCACACCCTATGCCATCCCCATCTCTATCAAATCCGTAAGTGTCGGGTGGCAAAACTTTGAATTTGCGATGAGAAATATCTGAACACTTTAAATTGCGAGAGTTTGCAGGAATACAAAAATCTGGGTAAGACGGTTCACATTGCTGTTGTTGTAGTATTTTGCTTGGCTTTTGAACTGATCGCCGAAAATCCCACAGCGTTACAGGTTTTTCTTGGTTCCAAAAGGCTATGCGCTGTTTTTTGGCGTTTGCTTCTGCTTGTAGAAACTGGTTTTGGGTATTGGCGCAGCCTTGCCTAATAGTGTTTTTAGCCTTGGGATAGAAATAATAAATATCAAGAATATTGTATTATTTAATACTTTTTTATTTTTGTTTATCAGTATTTAGTTCTTTTTCTAACTTGTTATTAAGTATAAAAGATACTAAAAATATAGAATTTTTTATCTTTATTTATGGAGAAATACGGTATTAGTATGTTAATTATAATTTTAAGAAAAAAAATTAAGCTTTTAAATAACCGTGAATAGTAGTAAGTTTTTAATTCGCTCTTTACTAGGCTTCATTTTAACATTGAGCCTAGTTTTTGTTGGGACTATTAGCTATGCTCAGAATTCAAATTATGAGATTTGGATGAGTGACCAAGGAAATACTCAAGGAATTACAATTACAAATCCTAAAGGCTCTTATGGTGGCAAGGTCAGAATTTATAACAGTAAGGATTTAGAAAAAAATCCACCTATTAATAATCCTTTAGTTTTAGATGTGGGTACTGATTTATTTCCTATGGCTCAACAAACTACAGGAGATAACGTCAACCGAATTCATGGAATTATCCCTGCACCAGATTACAAATATGTGACTCTTAATTTCGTTGCTTCTGGCCATTTAGGGATAGTTGATAGCCAAACAAAAAATCCTATATGTTTATTCCGCACGACTCAAACCAGCACGGGTAGACAGAACCACATGAGTTTTGTTTCTCCTGATGGGTCAAAAATTCTTTTGGCTAACCAAAGCGGAAAAATGCTTGAACGTGTAGACGTAGCCAAAGACAATGAAGGAAAAGTTATAAGCTTTCAATACAATGCCGATGCAAGTTTAGATTTAGTTGGTGGAACAGGTAGGATATTAAGTCAACCGATTGCCGTAGATGTAAATCCCTACGATGATATCTCTTGTACTAAAACAGGTGTAGTATTAGACGGACAATCGACCATCACACCCAACGGGATATCTAAACAGGCTGCTAACATTCGCTTTGATAATACGGTTATTTGCCCCATTATTTCGGATAACAGCCAACACGCCTACACGACATTGGGGGGTGGGGGTATGTTTGTAATTGACATCAATGCTAAGCCGATGCAAATTGTAGCGGAGTATGATGTTAATGTGGTTCGATCTGCTGGTTGTGGGGGTCATTCTGTTAACGGCAGTATGTTCCTCAACACAGGTACACCCGCGCCAAACAACAGTGAATTTACTGTATACCAGTTTACTCAGGATTACTTGTCGGTGCCTGAGTTTAATTTGCCTAATCAACCTTTGCCCATAGCTGTTTGGGCTGACCTTGACAACGGTAAAATTTTACCTGGTAACAATCGTGATGCTCATGGCATGGTAGTTACCTTCGATAAATATTTACATCAGTTTGACCGTGTACGTAACAATGTAGAAGTTTTTAGAGTCGATAAAAAACTTGAATATCAAGGAAGTTACAGTCTGAAAAATTCTGGTGTCTGTAAAAGTACTTTAAACGCAGTAACTGAAGATGATCCAACCCCAGATTTAGCTACAAAAAATTTAAAAGACAAGAGAATTTATGTTGCTTTACGTGGTACTCTGCCTCAATCTGTAGCTCATGCAGCGGTAGGAAGCTGTCCGGGATTAGGAATTATTGATGTAAAGAATAAAAAAGCAGGTCGCCTTACTCACGTTTTACCTACATTTATTGAAAGTGGCGATAATAAAAATAACTTGAGTGACCCTCACGCTGTCATTCTTGTTAAGAATTAACCAATAATATAGCAGGGTAAGTGTATCTTGTTAATAAGCGTGTGCGAATGTCAATAAACCCTCAAAGAGTCGCAATAATACTTGCTGATTGATATTTTTTAGGCGATCGCTTTGATCCTTGGGAAACAAACGAAACGAAAAACTTTAATTATTTGTTCATTTAGAAACCAACCTTTTTGTCAAGACTAATTTAGATACGCTTACCCTACCGTGACTGTTTTCACGAGTATGATAGTCACTCTGATTAAATCCTGGAAAACCTGTAGCAATTGCTCAGCGAAATAACTGTTATACATTTTTATACATATTACTTTGATTTTTTTTTAGTGTGATAATATAATCACCTTGCTTCTGGGTGGTTAATTTGATTATCTCCTTTTGGCATCCCATTGCATCAATTGTGACAATACAACCAGAGATGTCTAAAACTTTTATTAGTTCTGGAATCGCTGTAATTTCGTTGGATTTTTGGTCTACCTGTGCTTTGTCCCATGGCTAAAACTTAGATTTAGGGTGCGTTAGTGAAACGTAACACACCCTATTTTTCATTTTAATTCGCAACAGCTACTGCTGGTACTGCTGGATACTGCTGCAACACCTGCTTGAGATACTGCCCAGTATACGACCTGGGGCTCTGCGCCACCTCCTCTGGCGTACCTACAGCAATCACCTCTCCCCCTTTGTCGCCGCCGTCCGGTCCCAAATCTACCAACCAATCAGCACAACGAATCACATCTAAATTGTGTTCAATCACTAAAATTGAATTGCCTTTATCCACCAAACGTTGCAACACATCTAACAACTTGTGGACATCATAAAAAGATAAACCTGTCGTGGGTTCATCTATTAAATAAAGTGTCTTCCCTGTGGCGCGACGTGATAATTCTGTTGCTAATTTTATCCGTTGTGCTTCTCCACCAGATAAGGTTGTTGCTGGTTGTCCAAGTTGAATATATCCCAACCCCACATCAACTAAAGTTTGCAGTTTAGTCGCTGCTTTGGGAATGTTTGTAAAAAACTCCAAAGCTTCCTCAACCGTCATATTAAGAACATCAGAAATAGACTTGTCTTTGTACTTCACCTGCAACGTTTCGCGGTTATATCTTGCACCTTTACAAACTTCGCACTGTACATAAACATCTGGCAAAAAGTTCATTTCAATGACATTCACACCTTGTCCACTGCAAGCTTCGCAGCGTCCACCTTTGACGTTGAAGGAAAATTGCCCTGCTTTATAACCCCTTGCTTTTGCTTCAATTGTTGCTGTAAAAACTTCTCGAATAATATCGAAAACACCTGTATAAGTCGCTGGGTTAGAACGCGGTGTTCTACCAATAGGTGATTGGTCAATGACAATGGCTTTGTCAACAGTATCCAATCCCTCAATTGCATCTATGTCTTTAGGAAAAGGAACTTTGCGCGTCAGCTGATGTTGCAGTGCGGGGTAGAGTAATTCATTAATCAGGGTAGATTTACCAGAACCAGAAACACCAGTGACAGCAACAAGTTTACCCAAAGGTATTTCTACATCTATATTTCTTAAGTTATTGCGACGGGCATTTTTGATGACTAAACCCCGCCCATTTCCGTCTCTGCGTGCGGCTGGGGTTGTAATCACCTGCCTTCCTGACAAATATGCACCCGTCAGCGACTCTTCCGCTTTCAGCAACGCTTGCAAATCACCTTGGGCAACAATATTTCCGCCATGAATACCCGCATGAGGACCAATATCGACAAGGTAGTCAGCAGCGCGAATGGTTTCTTCATCATGCTCTACCACAATCAACGTATTACCCAAATCCCTTAATTTTGTTAAAGTTTGCAGTAACCGCCCATTATCTCGTTGATGCAAACCAATACTTGGTTCATCCAAGACATACAAAACCCCAGTCAACCCAGAACCAATTTGAGTTGCTAGACGAATTCGTTGCGCTTCTCCACCCGAAAGCGTCATCGCCGGACGGTCAAGCGTCAGGTAATCTAATCCTACATCTAAGAGAAATTGCAATCGCGCTCTAATTTCTCTGAGTACCAAATCGCCTATTTGCAACTGACGTTGGCTCAACTCTAACTTATCAATCCTCTCCCGACACTCTCGAATCGAAGCACCACTCAAATCTAAAATCCGGTACTGTCCCAACCGCACCGCCAACGCCTCCGGTTTTAACCGCTTCCCTTCGCACACCGGACACGGCTGGTCAATCAAATACTGTTCTAACTTTTGCTTAATTAACTCCGAACCGCCATCATACTGCCTTTGCAACATAGGCAGCACCCCTTTAAACCCTTCCTTCTGCTTCTTCTGCGCCTCTTTGGTTCGTTCCTCTGCATATAAAATGACCTCTCGTTGCTCCTCAGTCAACTGACTCCACAGCGTCTGCAACTCAAACCCAAACTCTTGCCCCTGCTTGTACAATAATTCCAAATAATATGAATTATCCTTATCCGACCAAGGAGCAATAGCAGCATACACAGGCGCTTTCGGGTCAGGTACCACCAACTCTGGCGAAAACCTTCTTAAACTTCCAATTCCGTGACAGTGGGGACAAGCACCATAAGGAGAATTAAACGAAAACAAGCGCGGCGATAATTCTTCCATAACCGCCCCGTGTTCCGGACAAGCAAAGTTCTCGGAAAATACCAATTCTGCGGGTAACTCTTGATTGTTTGTATCTTTTATAATTTCAATAACCGCAATTCCACTTGATTGTTTCAAGCAAGTCGCAAGAGAATCGACCAAACGCTCCTGCATACCAGCCTTTTTCACGAGGCGGTCAATCACCACTTCGATTGTATGCGTAACATTTTTATCTAATTCAATCGCATCAGAGAGTTCTCGCACCTCGCCATCCACCCGGATACGCACAAAACCTTGAGAAGCTAAACTTGATAACAGCTTGTTGTGAGTCCCTTTTTTACCCCGGACGACAGGGGCGAGGATTTGAAAGCGGGTGCGATCAGGAAGTTCCAGAATGCGATCGCACATCTGATCGATAGTTTGGGGGGCAATACAGCGATCGCATATCGGACAATGAGGTTCACCCGCCCGTCCAAACAACAGTCGCATATAATCGTAAATCTCCGTCACCGTCCCCACCGTAGAACGGGGGTTATGAGAGGTAGATTTTTGGTCAATGGAAATCGCCGGGCTTAAACCCTCTATCGCCTCCACATCAGGTTTTTCTACCTGTCCTAAGAATTGCCGTGCATAGGCGCTGAGGGATTCTACGTAGCGACGTTGCCCTTCGGCGAAGATGGTGTCAAATGCTAGGGAAGATTTGCCAGAACCAGAAACACCAGTAAAGACAATCAGGCGATCGCGTGGCAGTTCTAAATCAATATTCTTGAGATTATGCTGCCTAGCACCTCGAATGCGGATTGTATTTTGGTTGTTGTTGGAGTTAGGAAGATGTCCATTTAAGGATGCGGCTATCTGCTGGCTATTTGACATATGGGTGAACTGAGAGAAAGCGGCGGGGGCGAAACAGTTCTTAATATTATCATTGTCGCCCTTACCATAGTAGAACAATCGTACTGTTATAGGTGGTGATTGTACCTTCTGCTGTTGGGGGAATTGCCCTTGTCCCCAGAGGCGACCTGAGATAAGTAGTTGAAGGCGATTACCCACAGTTATGCTAGGTTTATCGATGGCATTGATGAGGCAGTCTTACCATGCTAGCCAGTGCAGCCACTTATGAAATTACTTGGGAAAAGTTACCAGATGATTTTGTTTTAGATGACGAGCCAGTGGATAACATTAATCAGCCACTATTAGCTGCGGCTTTAACAGAAAGCTTAGAACTGGCGGTCAGATTACCAGCCAACGCCTTAACCATAACTAACTACGGCATCTGTGCCACTTTAAATAACAAAATCGTGGTTAAAGCTCCTGATTGGGGATTTGTACCTTCTATTCTCGTGCCACGAGAAGAGGTTAAGCGTAGTTATACTCCACAACTCCAAGGCGATTTTCCAGTCATCGTAATGGAATTTCTTTCGGACACTGAAGGTGGAGAATACTCTAGCAAACCAACCTATCCACCTGGGAAATGGTTTTATTATGAGCAAGTTTTAAAAGTTCCCAACTACGCCGTTTTTGAACCAGAAACGGGAGTCTTAGAAGTCTATCAGCTAGATAATTCTGGGCACTATCAACTTCAAACACCAGATGAAAATAACCGTTACTGGATTGCTCAAATGAACTTGTTTTTGGGTATATGGCAGGGAAGCCGAGAAAATCGAACGGGTTATTGGTTGCGTTGGTGGGACGAACGTGGGGAACTCTTGCTATGGGGTTCGGAGTTAGCAGCAAAGGAACGGCAACGGGCAGAACGATTGGCAGCTCAACTGCGATCACTGGGAGTAGAACCAGACGTTTGAGGACGTGGTGAAAGGCAATTGCTTTCTCTTTCTTGTTCTTTCCCCCCTTAAAAAGTCAGGGGGAAAGATCGTCAGTTTTTAACGAGATGCTAGCCAGTCTACAATTTGTTGATTTACAACATCTGGCACTTCATCGTGGGGACAGTGTCCAGCACCTGGAATTGGGACAATTTGGATATCTTTCCCATTTTCCCCCGCTTTTTCGTAAATTTTTGCCCCGGTGATTGGTGTCCAAGGGTCATCAGCACCCCAAATGACTAATAACGGGCGCTCGACTTTGGGCAAGAGTTCCACTGGAGAAGGACCAGGAGGCGCAGTGAGGATAGAGGCAAAAACTTGTTGCGCTCCTGGGTCACAAGAAGGAGCATAAAGTAAATCTACCAATTCATCAGTGACGGCTTCCCGGTTGCGGTAAACCTGGTATAGGGTACGGCGAATTTGGGCTTTTTGGCGGACGCGGTTAAAGACGAATCCTCCTGCAAGGGGCGATCGCACCAATGAGTTAAAAGCTCCCATTGCGATGCGTAACGGCGGGTTCAGTTCGTGTGGTCGATGACTCAAACCACCAGCACAGTTAATCAAAACACCACCAGCAGATATTTCTGGATGTTGCGCCACCACCATTAAGCTCAGAAGTCCGCCGATGGAGTTACCTATAAATATCGCAGGCTCTTGAATGTGTGCTTTGCAAAAATCCTTGAGCAGTTCCACCCACACTTCCACAGTGTAATTTAACGGTGGCTTATCGGAACCTCCAAACCCCAAAAGGTCAAGAGCAAAGACCTGATAACCAGCTGCTGCTAAAACAGGGATATTTTTCCGCCAATGTCCAATGGAAGCACCAAAACCGTGAACCAGTACTAGGGGGCGTCCAGTACCCATGACAGTGTACTGAATTTTGTAACTTTGCCAAGTCCAAAAGAGTTTTTCAAAGGTAGCCGTTGGTAGCTGCTGGATACTTACAGTCATTGATTAAGATTCTTAAAGTGTGTCCTCATACAGTCATTTTCTCTAATTTCAGAGAATTAGGCACAAAATGCTATTGTTGAACCAGTCCCAGTCGGGTTAAGGTCTCTGCCCTAAGACGCTTTCTCCCAAGGAAGGGTCTACGAAGATGGCAAGCTTAAAATTAATGTACTGCGAGAAGGCAAGTATGTTGAATCCCAGACTAGTCCTACATTCCCTAATGTAGAAGTTATTAAGATTATTCCACGGTTTATGCAACGTGCCGTCATAGGTTGGTGTCAGTCAGACTCTAGAAGAACTTGAGGTATTTGCTAGAGGTGGTGATAGTTAAAAACAGGATGTATTTTAATGCGTCCCAACTTAATTATTCCAGCGTCATCGCTCCATTTTTGCTTCCATCATGTTGCACATAAATATCTCTGGTTGGGAAGGGAATTTTAATTCCTTCTTTCTGATAGCGTTTGTGCAGTTTCTTAATAAATAAATGTCTAGCCATGCGTTGGTCAAAAAATTCATTGACTCGCATATAAAGCGTAAAATTTATACTAAAATCAGCAAATTCATGAAATCTTATATAGGGTTCATTTGCTATTAATTCAGGAGCAATTTCCTGCATAACCTCCTTAGCAACCTTTACAGTCACTCTTTCAACTTGCTCAAGGTCGCTATCGTAGCCAACTCCTACAGTCATCGTTAATGTGATTTCCTTAACTGGGAGATGATAGTTAGTGAAAATAGCGGAAGCTAGCTTAGAATTTGGTACTATTATGACGTTATTAGAAAGCTCTTTTATAGTCGTATTGCGCCATGTTATATCTGTAACGTAACCCTCATGATTTCCATCAGCTAGTTTAACGTAATCTCCTGTTCTGACTTGCTTGGAAATAATTAAATAAAAACCAGAAAACAAATTTGCTAGTGTATCTTGAAGTGCTAAACCAACTGCTATACCACCAATTCCCAACGTTGTCAGTATTGGTGTAATTTCAATTCCTAGCGTCTGCAATAGGATTAATGTTCCCAAAACCAAAACAGCAGTTTTGGCAACATTAGAAAGTAGTGATGCCGAAAGACCATTAGTTCTGCGAAAAAATAAATTGACAAACCCAGCAGTTAGTCTGGCAAAGACGACAGTAACTGTATATAAAAAAGCGCCAGTAATAATTTTTTGCAGTAATACCGCAACATTTGGCTCAGGATGGTAACTAATAACTGCACTATAAAACCCGCCAAGCAGACACCAAAAGAAGGGCATACGGTTCAGGGAGCGAAATATAATTTCACTTCCCGGAAGTTTTCTGCTAGCAACAAATTTTTTCAGTCTTGTGAAGATAATTTTTTCACTTATGATTCCACCAAACAAGCCTGCCAGGATAAATACAATTGGCAAAATCCAATGCATCATAAAAATTTTTTATTTTAGATTTTGGATTTGAGATTCACGGAATTTCTAGTATAAGACTCCACGGCAAAAGATACCAGAATCGCAGCTACAAGCAATAATGCGACGAAGTGATAAAAAACCTGTACATAGATGTTTCGCCCTGTTCAACAAAATTCTACCTGGAGAATTCTCTAAGCAGTTGCTTGAGATTTTCTGGAGTTAGGGTAACTTTTCCCTCTAACTTTGGGTAACATCCTTGTTGCCAGATAGTTTTCTGTTCCATGATTCAGTGAAAAGCGCTCTCGGCTTGTTTGCTATTCTCCCCTGTTTGGTTTGGTGGTTCAACAAAACTTGGGTGAATCTGTGTCGGTTAAACCTCTAAACAGACGTATAAAATGGCTAATTTGTTCCCGGGTTCGCAAAAAGTAGGAACGAGAAAATCTTTCTTGGCGTACTTGGCACCTTGGCGGTTCAATAAATAACATGGACTTGCCAATTGTTTACCATCCTGATTACGTTGCCCCACTACCCGAAGGTCATCGCTTCCCGATGCCAAAATTTAGGCAACTCTACGAACTGCTACTAGCAGATGGCGTCGCGCAAAAAGAACAATTTCACACGCCTACACGCCCACCACAAGAGTTGATAGAGTTAGTTCACACCCCAGAGTACGTTCAAGCTTACTGTGAGGGCACTCTCGATGCCAAAGCACAGCGGCGCATTGGATTACCCTGGAGCCCAGCACTGGTGAATCGTACCTGTGTAGCTGTAGGCGGTACAATTCTCACCGCGCAACTCGCACTAAAGCACGGTTTGGCTTGCAATACCGCAGGCGGTACTCATCATGCTTTTCCCAGTTATGGATCTGGTTTTTGTATTTTCAATGATTTGGCGATCGCCTCCCGCGTCCTACAAAAACTCGGACTTGTCCAAAAAATCCTAATTGTGGACTTGGATGTCCATCAAGGGGATGGCACCGCTTTCATCTTCCAAGACGACGACAGTGTTTTCACTTTCTCCATGCACTGCGAAGTCAATTTTCCTGGCACAAAGCAACAAAGCGATTTGGATGTTCCCTTGCCTGTGGGAATGGAAGATGACGCCTATCTGCAAACTTTAGCAAATTTTTTACCACATTTACTTTCAAATGTCAAGCCAGATATCATTTTCTACGATGCTGGTGTTGATCCCCATATAGGCGATCGCCTGGGAAAATTAGCCCTAACCGATACAGGCATCTTCCGTCGTGAGATGCAGGTTTTGAGTACCTGTGTTGCCGCCGGATACCCCGTCGGTTGCGTCATTGGCGGCGGTTATGCTGATGATATGAAGTCTCTTGTTTATCGTCACTCTCTGGTGCATCGCGCTGCCAGTCAAGTTTATCAGCAATACGGACTTTGATATAGTAGAACTCTTGCATGCAGTCATTTTTTTTGAAATTAAACCACCGATGTAGACGCCGGAGGCGGTGAGACAGCGCTGCAGGAGGGTTTCCCGACCTAGGCTACTGCGTAAGCGCAAAGCGCAGGCTCCGCCAACGCGTAGCGTGTCCGAAGGACATACCCGAAGGGCTTCCCGCAGGGTACACCGATGTAGGCGTAAGCCGTGCCCTAGGCTACACAGATAAATATCAGTGTCCATCAGTGTCCATCTGTGGTTCAAAAATTCATAAATCGTATTTTTGTAAGAAGTCTATTAAGTAAAACTAAACTTAGAAAATCTGGGCAAGGGCAACAGTGGATGAACAACGGCAAAGTCAGAATTTACGAACTATCAAAGGAATTGAAGTTGGATAACAAAAAGCTATTAGCAATTTGCGACCAACTTAACATTGCAGCTAAAAGTCAGAGCAGCACAATCTCTGAATTCGAGGCAGAACGCATTCGTAAAGCGACAAAGAAACGAGTTGCTAACGTTGCGACCTCTTCCCAAACAAATTCCTTAAATATTAAAACAAACTCCGAAAATTGGGGCTATGTATTAGTAGGTTCGACAATTGATCGATTGCTCCGCAATCTTGAAGGTGATGCTGCCCTTGAATCATATCCCGAATTTCGGGAGCGGCGAGAGCGTGCCAACGAGTTAATGTTTGAATGTGTCGGTCGAAAGCCTTGCCTGTTTTATGTTCGTCGCAAGGGCGCTGGAAAAGAGCCAAAACAAGAAATTTGGGAGTTGACAATCGCAACAGACTCGGATGTTCAATTACCCATAAAACTTAAGAAGCTAGGAAAAACGTTAGGATTCATAGCAGCTGTACAACAAAATGGATACGGTGGTTTAAAGATACTGTCGGTTCAGTTCCTACAACTCTCACGGGGACACGCTGATGGCTATGGTGTCCCTTGTCGCTTGTGTTTGCTACCCGAGCACCAACATCATCTCGGCATTCCGTCACAGGCATTGGCACGCATAGCAGCTACGCCAGCCTGCGGTGACTATGTACCCACAGAAGATCAGCTCAAAGCTTGGAAAGCGTTTTTGCAGATTGAGGAAAACATTGCTAAGGCACGTCAGTTTTGTGTGCGTTACTTGGCTCATAATTATAGCTCCAGAAGGCGGATCAGTTTTGAAATTGATGTCGCTTCAGCCACCCTTGACGGTTCTCCTGAAAATTCTTTGGGTGTGCAAAACTTTTGGGAACGGGCAAAACGGGCAAGAAACGAAGAGCTGAAACTTTTCGAGACTGCACCCGCAGGAAAAAACTGGCAGAACAGCCGCCAACTCGGGTCTGTTGAAGAAGTTGACTCCAACCGTTACATAATCAGCGTAAGGCTAGAACGCGACTTAGCTGAATACATGGCAGCAGGGCGTTATCATCTGCCAGCCACCGGATTTTTGTGTTTCGAGGCAGTTGGTGACATCAAACAAATTCAGCGCAAGAAAAAAGCTTTAGACGACTTGAATAATGGTTACACCCAAAATCCCTACTTGGGTAACTTCTTATTCGAGGCTTCCCAGGCAAGACCTATCCAAAAAACTGTTCAACTTCGACCAGAGGATATGTTATTATCTTCCGCTAATCCTGGTCAGAAAGCAGCAGTGGAAACGGTGCTTGCAGCTGAGGATCTTGTCCTGATTCAAGGTCCGCCAGGGACAGGTAAAACGACTGTGATTGCCGAGATTTGCTATCAAGTTGCTCTTCGGGGTGGACGTACCCTCATTGCCTCTCAAGCAAATTTAGCAGTTGATAATGCGCTGAGTCGATTAGTTCACAACCCAGTAATTCGGGCTGTGCGAAAGGGACGACCCGAGAAAGTTGGGGAAGAAGGACAGCCATTTTTAGAAGACCAAGTGATTGGCACATGGCTACAAAATACCGCGACTGATTGCGAAAACAATCTCACTAAACGCCTTGAAAATGTAAAAATTTTGCGTCAATTGTTGACATCATCACAACGATTCACAGCATACGTAAAAGCAGAAGAAGAATTTTATCAGACACAAAATGAATTCAACAAGACCAAAGCAAGCTTAGAGGCAAACTGCAAAAATCAAGAAACAGCCTACAAGAAAACCGAAGCAGAGAAAAATGAGGTCGAACCCCTCATTGCAAAGTTGGAGGAACTGCTAAATGCTGCACCGAACGTAAACTGGGAAGACCCAGAAGTAACAAATTTTTTGCCACTTCTTAAACCCTACACAGAAGGTAACAGTACAGTAGAAAACTTTTTGGCAGATGTTCGTACAGCCATCAAATATACTGATGAACTTGGCTTTGTTCGCCCTAAGCGTGGTGCATTTGGATTGGCGGTTTGGTTGCGTGATACTATAGCAGATATATCTGAATTTAAAACAGCATTAAGTTCTGCGCAAGAGGCAACTGTAGCCATGTCGGAGGTTGCGGCGTCGGTGCAGGTATTTAGACAGAATTCTACTTATTTAAATCAGCTACAAACAGATTATCAGCAATTTCTTACCAAGCAGCAAAACTTACAACAAACAATTCGGAGTTGGGAAAACCGCAAACGGGAAATAGATTATATTATCACAGCAGTTAAGGAATGGAAGTCTACAGCATATTCTCTTCTGTATCATGTATTAAATGATTGTCAGAAATCTAGGCAACCATTAACAGAGAATTTAGCGGACTTACCACTAGGTTTGTTGATGTTTGCGAAGACATTCAAATTAGAAATTGTGCCGAAAGGTTACACACTTAAGCTACCAGAGTGGGAGTTATTAGCAAAGGCGATCGCCTATGAAATAGACGGCGGTTTTATTGACCGACGAGGTAAACAGTATAATTTTAGTTATTTTTTACAGCAAAGTTTGAGCCTAAGTCCAATGGTGCTGTCAACAAGCGATCGCATCCAATGGCAAGAACTTTACCAACAGTTTAATAACTATCAAGAACTCAAACCTAGTCAGCGAAAATTGCTGGTTGAAAATACACAGTTTTTTCTGATGAGAATGCAACAGAAGTATGGTGCATCATGGGAATTGAATAACATTGAGTCTACTCTCACCCGTATTACACAAGAATTACTGGATAGCATCCTGAAAAATGCACGTCAATGCGTTTTACAAGTCAAAACGGAAACCGAACAACAACTTCAAAATTTACAAATACAAATCAATGAACTTCAAAAAAATGGAATTACCCAAGAGCAAATATCTGCCCATCAATCTCAGGTAGAAAGAGTCAGACAAGATGGTAGTTTGAAACTTGAACGAGTTATCAATATTCTGCAAGGTCTGATTCGGCAGCAACACTTACCTCCTCAATTACGCATTCTAGCGGAAGAATATCTTGCCAAGCAATCAAAGATTTGGGAACAACCCCAAGAATTTTCAAAGCAAGTGGATTATTGGGAAAATGGCATCAATCAGCTTGAAACCTTAATTTCATCATTAGAACATTTTGCTATACTGGAAAATATCAAAAACTCTCTGCATAAGCATCTTTCACGGCTAAAAGAAGAAAACACAATTTCTCGACAGCAACTTGAAGAATTAGAAATAAAACTACGCGAAGTACAGCAAAAAATACAACCAGAGTTGTCAGAAAATTTAAGATCAGAGCGAAACTGGTGGCAGAAAACATGGGAAACAATACCTGATAAATTTAAACCGGAAATTCCTACAGACTTGTTTCATCTAGACTTTTTACGCACTATCAAAACTCACTTTGAATCTTGGCAACAGCAACTCCAAAATGAAGAAACTTATCTCAATCGATATCAGAACTTTGTCCAAGATTGGATTGAAAAACTACGCAACCCCTCAGAGGGCGATCGCAACGATTTGAGGCGAATTTACCTAGATAACGCGAACGTCCTCGGTATCACCTGTGTTCAAGCAGCAAATCGAGAATTTTCTGAAGAATTCAAAAACTTTGATGTCGTCATCATTGATGAGGTGAGTAAGTGTACTCCACCAGAATTACTCATTCCAGCTTTGAAAGGCAAAAAGTTAGTCATGGTTGGCGACCATCGACAATTACCACCCATGCTTGATACTAGCACTTTAGAAGAAGTTGCTCAAGAAATAAGTAGTACACGAGACGAACTGCAATTCTTAGAAGAATCACTTTTCAAAAGTCAGTTTGAAGCTGCTGATGAAAGCATCAAACAGATGCTCACTACACAGTATCGAATGCACCCCTTTATCATGGGGGCAATAAATCAGTTTTATGACGGTAAACTAGAATGTGGAATTTTACAACCTGACACGAAACGCGCACATAATTTGGCAGGCAAAATAATTCAAAAAGACCACCATATTCTTTGGGTAAAAATGCCAGCAGAAAATGATTTTAAAGAGCAACGTGAAGGAACTTCATTCTTTAATATTCAGGAAATTGATGCTATTGAACGTCTGTGTCAGCAAATGGAGGATACTTGGGCTGCTAGAGTTGCTAATGGTGAACCGAAAAAAGAAATTGCCGTGATTACATTTTATGGCGCTCAACTTAGAAAAATTGATGAGCGCCTTCAACCTGAACTTTATCCTTCTTTGCAAATTCGTACTGGAACTGTTGATCGATTTCAAGGTATGGAAAGACCTGTTGTAATTGTTAGTATGGTTCGTAACAATAGTAAGGGAGATGTGGGTTTTGCGAAGAAGCCAGAAAGGGTTAACGTTGCTTTTTCTCGCGCTCAAGAACTACTGATAATTGTGGGATGTCACGATTTATTTACCCGTCAAACAGGCAAAATCGGAAGTATGTACTCAGAAGTTTCCAACATTGTAGAGCGTCATGGAGGTTTAGTTGATGTTTCTCGCGTCTTCTGCTAAACCTATTGATAATAATCTCAGAGATTTGGTAAATGAAATTGAAGCACAGAGCTTTGGTTTATCGGTTTTAGCAGCGCGTCAATTCCGTTATAGTGTGTGTCAAACTCATGTAGAAGTTACTATCAGGGAATCCCGCCAGTTCAATGTACTCGAAGAGTTTATCATCCGGGCTGGTGTTGAATTGGACTCTCCGCCAACAGCAGATGAATTAGCATCTATACTTGGGCTTGATCCTATATTCGTCCGAAGTACTATAGCGACTCTTCAGAAGTTACAAACTCTCGAAGTGACATCAGCAATTACAGTCACTCCTGAAGGGCGTTTATTTTATGAGAAAGGAACTGTACCACAGCCCCCATACTCTGAAAAAATTTATGCGGTTGTAGATCCCTTGGGCGAAAAGCTTACCTTTGCCTCTGAACCATTTAATGATGAACTGGTTATCTTGCCTAATTTGGCAGACTTTATCACCATTGATAATATAATTATTGATATTTTTTCCTTATCGCTTGAAGAATTACAACAAAGTATTCAGGCTTCAGGTTTAGCATTTCATGTGCCAGAAGAGGGAAAAATCGTCATTTCCTATAAGGTAATAGCTCCCACCAAAAAAAAATGGAAAACTATATCGCTTTTCCTTGTCTTTGATGCACTTGAAGATAAGTTGAACATCCAACTCAGGAAGGGAAAGGAAATTTTAAAGTCGGAACCAAACTGGCTAGAATCACTCCAAGCTGAAGGGAAAGTCTCTTTGCAAGCATTGTGTGAATTGTCAGACGAAACTATCACTTTTGAGCGCAAAGCAACTTTGAATCAGAAAAACGCAGAACTTGAGGCTAGACTGGAAAAGATTGATCAAAAGGCGCTGGAAACTGCAAGACTTGCAAGTGGAAAACAGAAAAAAATCAACCCGTCAGGTACAGTTGTACAGTTACGCGATGGACAAATTCCTCAAGCTTTCTCAGAAGTTTTAAATTCGGCACAGCACCAGATTCTTATTTATTCTCCTTGGGTAAATCAGGCAATTGTAGACGAACAATTTCTTCACTTGGTGCAAAAATTGGTAAATCGTGGGGTTTGGATTCTGATTGGACATGGAATTGCCCAGCAACAAGAAGATGAAGACAAACCAATATCAACACAAGTGGAGGAAAAACTTCGAGGAGTGAAAACGCCTGATGGCTTGCCAGGTATACAGGTTTTTTGGTTAGGAAATTCCCATGTCAAAGAAGTCATAGTTGATGGGAAAATCTATCTTTGTGGAGTTCATAATTGGCTGTCTTATGGCGGCGATTATTTACCACGAGGCGAATCGGTTTATAAAGTTACAATTTTGCATGAAGTTCAAGAAGCTTATGAATTTCTCGCTAATCGCTTCAAAAACCATGCTGAAAAATTGTGGAACAATGCTCTACAAAACCGTGATACTGAACTAGCTGCGGATACTCTATGCTTGTGGGGTGCGCTGGGTATGGAAGAAATGGCACTCACAACCATACAGCAAAATAACTGGCTAGAACTTCTTCCGGTGTGGCTGAATGTAGTACTTCAAGGGCTAAAGTCGAAAAAGGTATCAGGTGATTCAGCAAGTTTTAGAACTGCACTTTCTTTGCTCAATGAGGTATCCACAGAAGCAGCTTTTATTGAGTCATTGCGTCAGGGATGGCGTAAAGTTATGGGCGCGATTGCGCAGAGCGCAGTGCCGGAGGCAATCGCCACTAACAATCCTCAGCAAGCTTTAAACTTACTCAGTGATGAAGTGTGGGTACAGTTTCTGCGTCTCGCCATTGCCCAACCAACTCTCAACACGCCTCAGCTATTTATAGCAGCACACACTCCATCTCAAAATATGCCAAAACAGCCTCAAAAGCGCAGAGGAAAAATCCCTTGATAAGCTAAATTTTTTCAAATTCTTGTGGGGTGGGCATCTTGCCCGCCCAAATCATGCAAGTTAAATGTGGAACAGCTTATTAAAAAGCATTACTCTAATTTCAGTCAAAAGTCAACACTCAAGAGTCAAAAAAAAATCTCCCTATTACTGCACATCCATACTCCCCTTGTCAACTGTTAATTAACTCTAACGTCACAAGCAGAATTTCGTCGCCTTCGATACAATCTATGAAGTAAGGAGAGCCGAGGAGAACAGACTGGTGCTATTGAAAGGCTTTGAAATTGAGATGTACACTGGCACCCCTAGTGGTGATATCGTCGGACTCTCCGACAAGATAGTTACGTCTTTGGATGGATTTGTCTGGGAGCCAGATAATCGAAACGTAGAATACACAACTGCACCAGAGCGAAATTACGACCAGCTTTTATGTGCTTTGCTGCGTCCTCGGCTGAAATTGCGAAACTTTATTCAGCAATTGGGCGATTACACACTGATTCCAGGAAGCACTCTGTCGTTAGGTGGGAGCGATCGCTTTTTTCGCTCGGATCCAACAAACCCTTATCATGCCTACATTGAGCAAACATACGGCACAAAAGTCGTGACAGCCAGCGTTCACATCAACGTCGGTATTAGCGATCCAGAAGTTTTAATGCGGGCGTGTCGGCTTATAAGGGTAGAAGCACCTTTGTTCCTTGCCTTGAGTGCTGCGTCCCCCTTCCTCAATGGCAAAGCAACCGGCTATCATTCCACACGCTGGAGTGTTTTTCCGCAAACGCCTTCTCAAGTGCCGTTATTTGAAAGCCACGCCCACCACATTGATTGGGTGGAAAGCCAGCTCGCAGCCGGAACAATGCAAAATGTTCGTCATCTTTGGGTATCAGTGCGCCCAAATGGCGATCGCCGTCCGTATGACTTAAATCGCCTAGAACTGCGAATTTGTGATTTAGTCATAGATCCCATCGCCTTACTGGCGATAACAGCCCTATTAGAGGCGCGTATTCAGCAACTTATCGATAATCCTGACCTCGATCCGTTAACCCAAAGTACGTTCTCCCCAGACGAACTTGTCTCCCTCACCTATGCTAACGAAGCTGCAGCGGCGACTTCTAGTCTCGATGCTCAACTGAGGCATTGGCAAGATGGCAGAAGTATTTTAGCGAGAGATTGGATTGCCGAAATATATCAAGATGTCTGGGCGATCGCCAAGCAGCACGGCTTCGCTTGTTTCCTTTCACCACTGCAAAAAATCCTGCGCGAAGGTAATGAAGCTCAAGGGTGGCTGCAACTGCACGCACTCGGTTTGAGTCCAAGACACGTTCTCACTCAAGCGATTAGTGCAACACGAGAACGCGAAATCGAACTCGAAGATAAATTGTGTTCGCTCGTTGCTTAATCTCAAGTCATTCATTGCCACTTAGCAACAACACATATTCTGCAAAGCGCAAGTGTTGTGTGATGCAAGTATACAGCATTTAAAAAATCGTTACATATCTCAGAGCATCTCTCAGATATTCTGAGATATATTTCATGTCTCTTTTAAATTTCTAATCAATGGCTTGAGGCAAAGAACATTAAGAAAATCTATAAATCACCTCACCCTTAAGATAGATTTGAAAAAAGCCATAAATTGCTTATTTAAACATATTTATTCCAGAGCAAATGCCGCAGGTTGTTTTAGTTAACCCGCTTATTCCCCCAAATACAGGTAATATTGCTCGCACTTGTGCTGCTACAAGCACGGAATTACATTTAGTAGGACCTTTGGGGTTTGAAATTAGCGATCGCTACCTCAAAAGAGCCGGCTTAGATTACTGGCCGTATGTGAAGCTGCACTATCACGAATCTTTGGAAGCTTTTAAGTTGATACATCAGGCGCGTGGCGGAAGATGGTTAGGTTTTAGTGTCAAAGGCACTTGCAAGCACGTAGATTTTCAGTTTCAACCTGATGACTGGTTACTATTTGGTAGTGAAACGACTGGCTTGCCACCTGAGGTTATATCAGCTTGTGATGCTACACTTTACATTGCCATGAGCGAACCGAATGTTCGTAGCTTAAATCTTTCTGTGAGTGTGGCAGTAGGTCTGTTTGAAGCTCGCCGTCAATTAGGGTATTAAACTCGAAGGAAGAAGACGATGAATGGGGGTTTTAATCACAGACACAATTGTAGACCACGAATTTTTAAGAGGCGTGTGGTGTTTCCCCCCCCTTTGGTCAGAAGGAAGAAGACCTTCTTCCTCCTTATACCCTATAGCCTTTTTTGTACATCTACTGAGATGAGAAATAAAAATTCTGACTTGATAATTGCGGTTATTCCGAAAATTTTTTTTTGGTTTTCTCAGGATTACTGATTTATCTTATACACTATTTATGATACCCATAGTAAAATCTAAGGACAATTACTGAAGGCTAAAGATATATTGATATAAGAAATTTCTATAGATGATGTGAGAAACAACCAAAACTGAATGATAGATTTTCGTGAATTTGAATTTTCTCTCAGTCGGGGAACAAAAACGTTCTGAGTCAGTCAAATCAGGAGTTTAAGCTATTTGGAACCCAGGTGTCATTTTAATCTTGGCTAGAAGAAACTGCGAGTTAACACGGTTGTTTTTTGGGGAATAATCAACGTAAAGTCTCGTGTGGGTAAGACGGATGGGGTAGAAAAACTTTGAAGAGATCTACAGCAGGGTGTAGTGCTATTCGCTCTTAGTCGTAGCATCTGATTGCTGAAAGCAAGACAAGACTTGGCAAAAGTGTGATTGTCAGTCGGGCTGCTAAAGCGACCAAGGCGCAAACTGTAAAGAAGAAAACTTATTTGATGTAAGTGCCTTAAGGTGTGAAGTGTGAACAGGACAAGTCAACGCGTAAATTTAATTTTTAAGAATTGAATGGTGTGAACTTGTCTAAATCAGAGAACCAGGTTAATCTTGCCTAAGTATCTCTGATAGGTGTGATCTTGATCTATTCTTGATAGTGATCTAAATCATTGACTAGTATCAGACTGAAAAAATGAGCTCAGTTAAGCGCTAGTGATCATAGGAGGTCGTCTTTGAAACGAGCATTGAAGAAGAAAGTAAAAGCTGAGTTGGACAAAGCCCTAGGCGATGATGCTCCGGTGGAACACATAGACATCGTTAATCCAAGGGTTAACTCTTGCCGGGTGCCAACAACAGCCGCAATGATTGGCTTGGCAATATCAATGGGAGCAACCAGCGTTTTGGTGACTCGACAAAGCGACCAAGCCACCGCAGCAGAAGCGTTGGGTAACCAAAATACAGCTTCAACGGTTCCTGCTTCTGATGCCGAAGTAAAATATACTTCCACAAAAAAACTAAAGTTGCCAGCCGTTTCATCAGTAAGTGTGCCTGAAAGTCCTGCTGTAGTTGAACCAACAGCAATTTCACAGCTACCCGGGCTGAGAGCGAAATGGCAAGTCGCGGCAAGCAGGATGTCTGTCCCAGCCTCTGCACCAGTAGTAGTTCCAAGTTCGCCCAAAGGATCAGAGGAACAAAGCATTGCCTGGAAAAAAAACAACCTGCAGCAGTCCAAAAAGCTAGGAGTACAAACACTCTCTCATGCTGATGGTATTGCTGGTGTGCAAAGCGTGTCCTCGGTGTCTGCTGAACCAAAAACAGCAGAAGCAAACAACACACTGGATGCGGAAGTCAATGCTCAATTGAAAGCGCAGCAAGAATATGCGCTCAACAGATTACAAGAAAAATCGAACACTTTAAGAAAGAGTCTGGCTGATTGGCAATCTAAGGAAACCAAAGATTTATCACAACAAGCAGTGACTCGGTTCGCACAGCCAATGACTGTGGCGGAACAAATGCAAAAGACAAGCACAAATATCACTGCTAGTCAACAGCTGGAAACAAACAGCGATGTCAGCAGAACAAAGCTTGTGTCCAAGTTAAAGCAAAGGTTAGAGGCGCAGGTGTTACCAGCACCAATGCCAACAGCCGCACCAGCAACAGCCGCAGTTGTAGCGCCGACCACACAAACGGCAGCTGCGATAACACACGAAGTTAAGCCTGGAGAAACACTAACGGCGATCGCCAACCATTACGGAATTTCAGTCTCACAACTACTCAAGGCGAATAATCTCAGCAATCCCTATCAGCTGCAAATCAACCAAAAACTGTCCGTTCCCGTGACTGAGAACCGCAGTACTACCCAGCCAACTGTCGTAGCTAGTGGTACTACCAACCTTGGCGAAATCAGTGCCAACTCAGTCATTGCCAACAACAGGACTGTGACTGTCCCGACACCAGTACTTACGGACAAACAGTTTCAAACTTACATTGAAGCAACTACTGGTAACTCAGCAGAAAATACTATTACAACTTCCCAAACGACCTCTGGTACTGTCACATCTTATGCTGCTAATGGTGTTGGTGGTGATTCCCCAGTGCCAAAAGTTTTTACAGAAATTCAACTAGCAAACAAACCACCTGCTACGACAACAAAACAAGTAAAAAATAGTCAACGTCTGCGCAGCTTACAAGCGGAAATTGAGAAATTGCGGGAGAAATACCGCTCTCAAGAGGCTGGTAACATCGTTGTTCCAGAGGGTTCCCAAACCAATAATACCTCGGTGACGGTTCCTGTTTCCAATCAAAATGATGCAGGCGTGCCAATTGCTGTGCCAAAACCAAATGACACAGCAGTGCAGATGCCTGTGACTGGATCGAACAATGCTGCTATACAAATACCCGTTCCTAGACCAATAAGATCCAACAACTATAATACCAAACCAGGCAAGCCTATATACCGTGCTAAAAGACCTGCAAACGAACCAATGAATCCAGAACTGCTACCACCTAATCAAACAGTAGCAGCGCCTTCAATGGGTAGTGACGCCTCGCGTTCGCTCGGTTCTTTACAGGGATCAACTGTTTCTCCACAGTTACCGCCTTTAGCAGCGGTGGATAGATACCTGCCTAAAATCATTGACGAGAATACACCCACCCCGTCTACCTCGTCCACAGGTTACATTTGGCCTGCAAAGGGTACCCTCACCTCTGGTTATGGTTGGCGCTGGGGAAGAATGCACAAAGGAATTGACATTGCTAACTCAACTGGTACACCGATTTACGCAGTAGCTGACGGTATCGTAGAAAAGGCAGGCTGGAACAGTGGTGGCTATGGCAACCTTGTGGACATCCGCCATCCTGATGGCAGCATGACTCGCTATGGTCACAATAGCAAGCTTTTGGTGCAGGCTGGTCAACAGGTACAGCAAGGTCAAACAATTGCTTTAATGGGTAGCACTGGCTTTAGCACTGGTCCGCACACCCACTTTGAAATCCATCCATCTGGCAAAGGCGCAGTTAACCCAATAGCCTTTCTGCCAGCAGTAGCACGTCTGTAGTCGGTGACTATCTGTCACTCAATGATTGCTTATTCTTTGGAGGGAGCTTGAATAAGTCGCCAATTTCTTTGCTATACTTATTTAAAGTTAATCATTAGGCGCGAAAAACAAGCGGACTAACATGGATTATTAATTGAGAATTTTCTCAATTTATATGTAGGAGCGGCTAGCTCCGAAGTAAGGCCTGTGGACAAGTAAGAGCCGTCTCTCTTGGTAGAAGCAGGAAGTAGACAAACTAGTTGTCCTGGATAACTATAAATAAGTTCTATGTAGCAGCAACTCCCTCTTTTGCTTTTTTTGGCTTTTGACCAAGAAAGAACTCAGGTGTCAGTCACTGCCTCAGCCAGGTTGGGGCAAGTGTGCGACGTGGGCGTTGAGTAGAGCAATGTGCCTCCAGCAAATCTTTGATTTGGTGGTCAACAATAAGGTTGCGGGTCATAAGTCCCTACTGCAAGCATTGCTGACTTCTGATTTCTGAATTCTTCTTCGTTGACTCTTGAATTTTGACTTCAAAATTTTTGTATGCTATATTAGGAAGACGAAAAAAATCTTTGGCTCAGTAGCTCAGTAGGTTAGAGCACGGGACTCATAAGCCTGGGGTCGTTGGTTCGAATCCGACCTGAGCCACTTAACTAATCAAAAATAAAGAAAGAAAAAAGAAGACTGAAGAGATAGTTTTTTCTTCGTTCTTCTTTTTTGATTATTTTATTTTTACGTGGCGAATAACCTCGGCAACAGACCAAGCTTGAGCTATAGCCCCTCTAGGTGTATGGGGTTGATCACCATCAAAAATTTCGGAAATAGAGCCAATACAGGCATCCGATAGAAAGTGTTCTAGTAAGGGTTGCCAATCAAAGGGCAATGGTTGTTCAGGGTAAAAACGTTCCCAACCGCGGATGAAAGGACCAATCAACCAACTCCAGACTGTACCTTGGTGATAAGCGCGATCGCGTTTTTCAGAGTTGCCGTTATATTTGCCAATATATTCTGGATCTGTTGGAGCGAGACTGCGAAGACCAAAGGGAGTGAGCAACGAAGAACGAGCTAGATCAAGAACATTTTGCCCTTGCTTTTGAGAGAACGCACAATGCGACAGCGAAAGTGCCAAAACTGCATTTGGACGAATCTGAGAGTTTCGACGGTCGTCTGGTTCAATCGTGTCGTACAAGTAGCCCAGTTGAGGATTCCAGAACTGTTGCATAGAAGCTTTCACTTGTTGTGCTAGCTGGGCGTAGCGCAGAGCCTGCTTAGCAAGACGCCCTGGATCAGCAACCACTTCCTGTTCGCTCAAAATTTCTGCCCATCGACTTGCCCAACATAAAGCGGAATACCACAAAGCGTTAATTTCCACTGGCTTACCACGACGGGGAGTCACAGGCTGTCCTTCTACTACCGCATCCATCCAGGTAAGAGCTACACCAGGAGCATACCAACCAATGAGCCCATCGGTAGCATCAAGGTGTATATTATAACGCGTGCCTCCAAGAAAAGCTTTGTAAATTTGCTGCACCACTGGATATTGCTCTGCCAAAAACTGCCAGTCTTGAGTGGCTTCTAAGTAAAGCCCTAAAGTTTCAAACCACCACAGCGCTGCATCAATACTGTTATAAAACGGTTCGCCACCAATGTCAGGAAATGCATTGGGAATTAAACCATAACGACAGTAACGCCCAAAGGTTTGTAGCAGTCCTTTCGCCAAATCAAAGCGCTGCGGGATCAGCGCCAACCCTGGTAAGGCAATCAAGGTATCGCGCCCCCAGTCATTAAACCAGTGATATCCAGCAATCACAGTCGGACCAGCAATAGAAGCACGATAAACAACAAACTGATCCGCTGCTTGCAGGAGTCGTCGCCAGAGGGGGGATGAGGGGGATGAGGGAGTGAGAGAGTGAGGGAGTGAGGGAGATGAGGGGAAATTCCAAATTTTGAATTTTGAATTTTGAATTTTGAATTGATTTGTCCCCATGTCCTCCGTGACTCCCCACCCAAAAACTTGAGACAGACGCTCTTGCTCTGCTTCTACAACTTCTGCAAAGGTTTCTGAGGTTAGGGGAGTTTGCAGTTCGCTAGGAAAACCCACCCGCGCTTCCAGAGTCACTGCGTCTCCTGGCTTAAGGGTGAGTGTTATGTAACCAGGGCTATACAGGTCTTCGCGATCGCCCAACCCCCGCAAACTTTCTTCTCTTAATCCGTAATTCCAGTACCAAACCGTGTCTGGTTGATACTCTCCTTGCGTCCAGCGCAAGTGCCAAGGTGTTCCAAAGTTGTGAGAAGTTATTGCTTGCAAGCAAACTTGCTGTTGTCCCAGCAGTTGTGAGAATTGTAGTTCTGGAAGGACCTTTTGTTGATGGTGAAAGTCGCGATCGCCTATGAGCAATCGCAGCCTCAAGGTAGCTGCATCTGTACCTTCATAACGATACTGAACCAAAATCCGATGACAGAAAGAAGACGCGGAGAACGGGGGAAGCTTCTTGTCTACGGACACATTCCTCAACGGGGGGAACCCCCGCACGGAAGTGTCCTCTCCTTGTCCTTTCTCCACCAACCCATACGGCATGATTAAAAGCCTACTCAACTGCCACTCATCCTCACCCCAAATCCATTTTGGAACTGGGTTAATATCAAAAGAGCGCAGCTGTTGGTAACCTTTTGGCTCTATCTGTCCACTACCCCACAAATTTGTTCCTAGTGCGATCACTCGATTTGGTAATTCTAGGCTAGCTTCTAAGTGCGAAAGCAGCAGAGTACGTCCAGAAGGCGGGCTAGTCGCCGCAAACAACCACCCGTGGTAAGTGCGAGTCCTGACATCAGAAACTGTACCACTGGCAAAACTTCCTAAGCCATTGGTTAGTAACCATTCTCTTGTATCTAAATCCACCATTTGCTACTCAAAATCGTTATGAGTATGATATAGTCGTAACAGATCGTAATTAAACTGTGAGTCCAGCCCTGCAGGCGGTGAGACCAATGCTGCAGGAGGGTTTCCGACCGAGCCGCAACTGGCGTGCCTCCTAAGGGAGGAGCTTCGCTAACACCGTTCGGCGAAGCCGTGGCGTCAGCCATAGGTGTGCCGTGCCTCCTCCGGAGGAGCTGCGCTAACGGCGATAGCCGTGGCCGTACCCACTGGCATATCCGAAGGGGTTTCCCGCGCCCAGGGGACTGGCGTTCACCGTTCGGCGAAGCCGTGGCGTCAGCCATAGGTGTGCCGTGCCTCCTCCGGAGGAGCTGCGCTAACGGCGATAGCCGTGGCCGTACCCACTGGCATACCCGAAGGGTGATGACGAGGACGGGTGAGATTTACCTGACCCGAACTCCAACGCTACTAGACCGATATAAGTTGAAGGAGAATTAGGTTAATGCCTCTGTCTTACTCATCAGAAGGATGCCTCCGTGTAGGTCAACAGGCTCCCGACTTTACAGCAACCGCTGTGGTAGATCAGGAATTTAAAACCATTAAACTTTCCGACTATCGCGGCAAGTATGTCGTGCTGTTTTTCTATCCTCTAGACTTTACCTTTGTTTGTCCCACTGAAATCACAGCCTTTAGCGATCGCCACGAAGAATTTAAGAATATTAACACTGAAATCCTCGGTGTTTCCGTTGACAGTGAGTTTTCTCACTTAGCATGGATTCAATCAGATCGCAAGTCTGGTGGAGTGGGCGACCTCAACTACCCCTTAGTTTCGGACATCAAAAAAGAGATCAGCGCAGCTTACAACGTGCTTGATCCAGCAGCTGGCGTTGCTTTACGCGGTCTGTTCCTCATTGACAAAGAGGGTGTCATACAGCACGCCACCATCAACAACCTAGCTTTTGGTCGCAACGTTGATGAAACCCTACGAACTTTGCAAGCTATTCAATACGTTCAGTCCCATCCGGACGAAGTTTGTCCTGCTGGCTGGCAACCAGGCGACCAGACAATGGTTCCCGATCCCGTGAAGTCCAAAGTTTACTTCGCTGCTGTTTAGGTTTCAAAGGTAGTAGGTTTGTAGTAGCGCTTAAGCGCTATTACAAGCTGGCTCAAACTTCACAGATAAACACAGATAAATCAAATTCGTAATTAATAATTCGTCATTTATTTCGAGTTAAAGTTACTAATTATTTGGTTATTCTCCGTGTTTATCTGTGTTTTTTTATAAGCATATAATAGCAGGGATAAACAGATGGTTACTTCAATCGCTTCTAGCGGCTTATTTAATGAACGATTTTTCCGCAATTTTCTACCAATACCAGCATCAAATACATTGGAATTGGGGTATGCAACACCAGATTTTCAACTGCCAGATATCACCAACGGAACCGTAGTAAAGTTATCGGATTATAGAGGCAAAAAACCAGTGTTACTTGCCTTTACTCGTATCTTTACAGAAAAGAATTATTGCCCCTTTTGCTATCCTCACATCAAATCCTTAAATGAAAACTACGAGCAATTTCAAAATCGTGGTATAGAAGTTTTGATGATAACGAGTACCGACGAACGGCAGAGTCAAATCGTTATGAGGGATTTGAGCTTAAAAATGCCGTTGTTGAGTGACCCGACCTGCCGAGTGTTTCGTACTTATCAAGTCGGGCAAGCATTAGGAGCGCCTTTGCCAGCACAGTTTGTGTTAGAGAAACAGGGCAAACTTCGCTACAAGCATTTATTTTCCTTCCTTGACCATAATGCTGGAGTAGAGAAGTTACTAGAGCAATTCAATTAGACCTCTTGCATAAATGCGAAATCCGGCTCTCAAAGTATCAATTTAGCGTAGTAAAAATGGACTTTTGCAAGAGGTCTATTGAAAAAAGACCAGAAAAAGTCTCATATAATTCAATACGGTTCAGATAAGACCAGATCCCTTATCACGAACATAATGTAGAGACGCGCCATGGCGCGTCTCTACAAATAAGCGAATCCCACTAAAAATCCTTAACTGAACCGTATTGTCATATAATTCGCGAGTGATGCGACTCTGTTGGCAGATTGATTTTATCGGCAATTTCCGACGTGATCAGCTACGAGGTTTCAAGGGTTTCCGCTCCTGCAATAGCACTTTGTGCCCACCGCTTTGGGGCGATTGCGCAGAGCGCACCTGGAGAAGGCAATCGCAATTCGCCAACAGAACCGTTATAATCGCGAATCTATTTGTTGTGTGTGGAATTCAGCATCAGGAACAAACCCCGTCTCTTTGAGCAGCAGCCGTAGTTTTGCGTGATCAAGTTTCGTGTCCTTGTTGTTATTTCCCCACATATCAGAAAAGAAGTCTTGCATCAGCGCGATGATGCTGCGGTATTTGATGATGCTGGCAACATAGAACTCATCTAACTTCATCACCTCATCAGCATATATCTGCTCGATGTTGTCGAGTAATATAGACCGCAGTTCATAAGGCTGTAAGCCTTCTTTTATGCCATATTTTTCCATTATCCTGCGTTTATCGTTCTCCGAACATGAATCATACGACGGTTCAATAAGGTGTCCAAGATTCCGCAGGACTTCTCCGTAGTCGTAAAATGTGTTCTGCTTAGAGAAAGACTCTTCATCTTTCGTCAACGTAAAACTCTTGTCAAGTACCAAACCAAAATCAGTCAAATATATCTGCTCGCCGTCGGTGAGGACGTTCCGAAAATGGGTATCGAAGTGGATGATTCCCTTCGTCCTCAAAAAGTCAATCGTCGTGCGTAACTCATCCAGGGGTTTCTGAAGTTTGTTGGGGTTTTCCCGCAGCCATGTTTCCAGAACATACGGTATATGCTCGATAAACAGAACCAACTCATAGTTGGCGTGAGCTCTATCTACCACATAATTCCCGGCGTTCGCACTATTACCCCAGTACTCCACATAATCTTTTAGACGCGACCTATCCACTTCCGCCCGCCGCCCAGAGAACGGAATAATCCGATAATGGTACATCAGTGGAAAGGTGGCGATTGCCTTCGGCACTGCGCTCTGCGCAATCGCCCCCTCCAATACCCAGTTGGTGGTCTTGATATGGGTCACGAGTTCACGGAAGACCCCAAAACCAGTCGAACCTAAGTTGTAATTACAGTAAGTCGGTAGGTCATAGAGGTTTCTGGTGGAGAACAGGTTGTCATATTCGATGTTCGTCACTGGAACACGTTTCACAAAAACCTTGGACTGCCCAAGGACGATGGTGTGATTTGTTCCCCAACCCGTACTTGACTCATTCGACTCACTCTTATCAAACAGAGAATGCAATTGTGCATTATCCAACTGAGCAATTTGTGAACTGAGCTTGAAGTATCTCTTTCTTCTAAGTTCTATATGATTCTTAGCCATTTTTCCCCGTTCAGCCACAGCATAACAAACCGCATAAGTAGGAGCCAAATTAACACCCGCGCCTCGAAGTCCCCAACCAGATTCGCGCATCCCTTGGGGGAGGAACGCCCCTCGCTTGACTCTTTACTAGGTACTGGGGACTCGGGACTCGGGACTGGACAATACTCGCACCTTACCCTAATCCCTAATCCCTAATCCCAGTTTAAAAACTCATAAATAATAATTTAGAGACGCGTTAGGGCGCGTCTCTACAACTAACAAATCTCAATGCAAAATCCTTAAAGCTTCACCTGCTGTAAATGACTGCGGGGATTGAAAGTACGCGCAGCGCGGATTTTTTCATAGTATTCGCGCTCCTGTGGACTGAGGTCTTTTGGTGGTACAATTGCAACCTTCGCCAACAAGTCACCACGTCCAGTGCGAGGTTGAGGCCAGCCTTTGCCACGTAAGCGCAGGGATTGACCAGAACGCACTCCCACAGGAAGTTTCACCGTAACTGCACCATCGGGTGTGGGTACTTCAACTGAGGCTCCTAAAACGGCTTCGTCAGGCGTAATTGGTATTTCGCATACCAAGTTCTCGCCCTCAAACTGGAAGAAAGAGTGCGGTTGAAGTTCGACTTTTAGATATAAATCGCCACGTTGTTGCGTAAAAGGGCTGACTGGTCCTTTGCCTCTTACGCGCAGACGACTGCCAGGTTTGGCACCTGCGGGGATGCGGACATCTATGACCTCGTTACCAAGATTTAGGTGCTTTTGTACACCATGAAATGCTTCGGAAAAAGTTAGGGCGATCGCGGCTTCGCTATCTTGAGTAGCGCCAGCAGTACCTACATCTTGAAAACCAAAATCATTAAAGTTGTTAAAACCACCAGGTGCACCAGTGCTAGTGCGGTAATAACTTTGCCGCCCACCGCGTGGGCTAGCGCCTCCAAAGCGCCCTAATAACTCATTGATAAATTCATCAAAAGTACCATACTGGCTGAAGTCAAAACCACCCATGTCAACACCAGCACCTGACGGGAAGCCACCTTCAGCCGCTTGTTTCCAATATTGACCAAATTGGTCGTACTTTTTGCGTTTGTCGGCGTCTGACAAAACTTCGTATGCTTCGTTAATTTCCTTGAAGCGTGCCTCGGCTTGTTTATTGCCTGGGTTAACATCAGGGTGATATTTTCGGGCTAATTTACGAAAGGCTTGTTTAACTTCTTCTGGACTGGCAGTTTTACTAACGCCTAAAGTTGCGTAATAATCCTTGAAGTCAGTTGCAGCCATCTACCAGCCTCCTCTAAAAATTTCCGTTATATTTTTTTTAATATTAAAGTCGAGATAGTACATCAGATATAATTCCAGTACATACACTCTGATATTAAATTATCAAATCTTAAAGAAATTCAAGTGCGGTTCTTGCTCACCTGACGAGCGCAATTCCCGTACTCCTGAACTTCCGGGGTACAGCAAATAAAATTATCAAACCCTTCCTCTAAGGTTGGAGGGGCATCGCGAAGTTGACGATACATACGCAAGATGACGTCTTCTGGGACTTTACGTTCCCGTTTTTTGTTGCGTGCTAAACACAGCCATATTGGGGTTCTTACCCATACTCCGGTAATGTGAGTGAAGCCAACTTCGCGCGCTTGGGCGATAACTTCGCGGCGATGGCGTCGCTGGGCATTGGTAGCGTCGTAAATTGTTGTACCACCTGCAGCTACGGCTTGTTGAAATTGCCGCTGAATTTGCCGCCAAATCAGCAGCCAAGGTCCCTGAAGAGCTTCATTGCCAAACAGTTGCCCCCGGATAGCATCCGTAGAAATCAGTCGCCTCCAAGGGCATTCTGTTAGCAATTGCTTTGCCAAAGTGGACTTCCCGCTACCAGGAAGACCAATTAACAAAATTAAGTGAGGCATCTGTCCTTTGTCCTGTGTCATTAGTTGTAGAGACGCGCCATGGCGCGTCTCTACATTTGGTAGTTGATGGTTAATAGTTGTTCTAATAACCACTAGCCACGTGCCTACTAACTACGCGCCTACTAACCATTAACTAAAGACTAATGACTGATGACTAAATTATCGTTCCATCGGCTATGACGGCATTTTTCAGCACGACAACAATACCATTTTTAATGTGGAAGCCTAGATTTTCACGCTCAGCTTCTTGGACGTTGTCTTTGTTGATAATTTGCACATCACAGCCAATGCGAGCATTTTTGTCGATAATGGCACGACGAATTGTGGTGTTAGCACCAATACCCAAAGTCACTTCGTTAGTTTTGCAGTCTGACTGGCGTTCAGCGAAGGGTTGATAAAAATCTGCCCCCATGATCAGAGAATCTTGGATAACGCAGCCAGCTTCAACGCGCGATCGCACTCCCAACACCGAATGTTCAATACGGCACTTTTTCAGAATGCAACCCTCACCAATCATCGATTCTGTGATTTGGCAATCTAAGAGTTTACTCGGTGGTAAGTAACGAGCGCGGGTATAAATTGGCGCTTGTTCATCGTAGAAGCTAAAGGGCGGATGAGGTTGCTCAGTCAGTGCTAAATTTGCATGATAAAATGCTTCGATTGTTCCAATGTCTTCCCAGTAACCATCATATAAGTAGGCTTGAACGTTGTGATCTGCTGAGGCCTCAGGAATAATTTCTTTGCCAAAATCAGTCCGTGAACCTTCTCTCAACAGCTTAGTCAAAACATCTTTTTTAAAGATATAAATCCCCATCGAGGCGATGTAGGGCTGTTCTTGAGCCTGTTCTGGTGTTAATCCCAGCACAGTCGTATCGACGCGCATTTTGGTTAAAGCGTCACCTTTGGGTTTTTCGCTGAAATTGATGATCCTACCGGACTGATCAATTTTCACTAAACCAAAGTCAGAAGCGCGGCGTTCATCAATGGGTAGCACCGAGAGAGTAATATCAGCTCCTGTTTCCCTGTGACGTTGTACGAACTGACGGTAATCCATGCGATACAGGTGATCACCTGAGAGGATGAGGTATTCATCTACGTCCCATTCTTCCATCAGCCACAGGTATTGGCGAACCGCATCAGCTGTACCTTGAAACCAGTTGAGGTTTTCTAGCGTTTGCTGTGCAGCTAAGACTTCCACAAAACCCTCTGTAAAGCCAGAAAAGTTGTATGTACGGGCAATATGGCGGTTTAGGGAAGCCGAGTTGAATTGAGTCAGAACGTAAATTTTGAATATTTCGGAATTTATACAGTTACTAACAGGGATATCGATTAAGCGATACTTCCCTGCTACAGGTACAGCTGGTTTTGCACGTAGTTTGGTGAGCGGATAAAGGCGGGTACCTGCACCCCCTCCAAGGATTATTGCCAAAACTCTTTTCACTCTTATTTCTCCCGACTGCCTTTCAACTCTCACCTACAGTTTAGGGCTAGCTGGCACAGCTGATAAGGGGGGAAAGGTAGATTGTGGTATTGCTTCTGACGACGGATGAGTGAAACTAAGCAATTCCCTCACCAGAACCGCTCGTTGTTAGAACGCAACGTGAGGTAGAGTACTCGCCTTTACCTTTTCGTATTCTCTTCAAGCGTGTATCATGGGCGCTAAACGTCTGTTATTTGTCGTTAGTCTTTTGTAAATTCATAACTTCTGACTAATGACTGATGACTATTACAGTTATCTTATACAGTTATCTTAAATTCTCGTGGCGCAAGTTATTTTAGAAAACGTTTATAAAAGTTTTCCCCCTCGTAAAGGGGAAGGTGTTGCATCTCAAACACAATCTCTCAAATCTGGAAAGCAAAGCGATATTGTTCAGCGTGGGGAAAGTGTCAATGTTTTACGGCGGATTAACCTAACGGTAGCAGATGGTGAATTTATGGTGCTGGTGGGACCTTCCGGTTGTGGAAAAAGCACCCTGCTGCGGTTAATTGCTGGGTTGGAAGCGATGACAGGAGGCAATATTTGGGTGAGCGATCGCCTAGTCAATGATTTACCCCCCAAGGAACGAGACATCGCCATGGTGTTTCAAAATTACGCTTTGTATCCCCACATGACAGTTTATGACAACATCGCTTTTGGACTGCGACGCCGTTCCCTCAAAACTGGGGAAGATCAGGAACTAAAACCCTCCTCATCCTCCTCATCCCCCTCATCCCCCTCATCCCCCTCATCCTCCTCATCCTCCTCATCCCATCTTCGTAATTGGGCTGAAAACTTGTTGGTGGGGATGACAAGGGCGCTACCTAAGGGACTGAGGTATATTTCTAACAAAGAACGGGTGGTGCATGAGCGAGTGCGTACTGTTGCGCAACTGTTGCAAATTGAACCGCTGTTAAATCGCCTACCCAAGCAACTATCTGGTGGACAAAGGCAAAGAGTCGCATTGGGAAGAGCGATCGCGCGTAATCCTCAAGTATTTTTAATGGATGAGCCGCTTTCTAACTTAGATGCCAAACTCCGCGCCGAAACCCGCGCCCAAATTGTGAAACTCCAACGCTCGTTGGGTGTGACGACGATTTATGTAACGCACGATCAAACCGAAGCTATGACGATGGGCGATCGCATTGCAATCCTCAATCACGGTCAATTGCAACAAGTTGCGCCGCCGTTGGAACTTTACAATCGTCCAGCAAACCGCTTTGTGGCTGAATTTATTGGTTCACCACCCATGAATTTTATCCCTGTGCAGTTCCATGCTCCCCAGCTGATTACCAATGGTGATTTTCGCCTCACCTTACCAGAAATTTGGGGTAATGCTTTGCAAAAATACGATGGGCAAACCCTCATTTTAGGTATTCGCCCGGAACACTTAATTTTGAGCGTCGCTGCAAATAAAAATCTACCAGTCCAAGTGGAATTAGTAGAGAATCTTGGAAATGATACATATCTCTCTACACGGCTTCTCGAACCAGGTTTTCAGAAATCTGCTTTTGGGGCAAACGAAGTGCAAGTGCGAGTTCCTCCAGAGCGTTTTGTGCGTGTCGGCGAACAACTTTGGTTATCTTTAGCACTAGAAAAAATTCACTTTTTTGACCCTGAAACTGAGCAAGCGATATTTCCTTGACGCTCCCCACCCTGGCAGAGCCTAAGGGTGGGGATTCTTGGCTCAACGAGTGTCCTTGCTCAAACTTGTTACCAAATCTGAGTAGAGGGACATCTCTCCCCAAGCGTGAATTTCGGTGCGCCCCACCGTATTTAAATCGTAGCCAGTTTGCTTTAGCGCCTTGTTTAGTATGTTGATTGCCGCGTTGTGGTCACGGTCTAGCACGCATCCACATTTGCAAACATGGGTACGCACAGACAGTGATTTTTTCACGGTTTCACCACAAGATGAGCAGTTTTGACTGGTGAATTGCGGCGCGACAGGCACTACAACACGACCATACACTTTGCCAAAATACTCTAGCCATTGGGTAAACAAAGACCAACTAACATCACTAATCGACTTAGCTAATCGGCTATTTTTAACCATGTTTTTCACGATGAGTTTCTCAAACGCCACTAAATCGTTAGATTTAACCACGCACAACGCTTGCTTAATAGCGTTGTCTTTGCGCTGACGTGACACTTTCAAGTGTTTTCTACCAAGACGGTTAATAGCCTTTTTGCGATTATTAGAACCTTTGTTTTTGCGGCTAACTCTTTTTTGTAGCCTTTTTAATGATTTTTCGGACTTACGTAAATACCTTGGATTGTCTACAGCATTACCAGAAGAGTCAGTATAGAAATGGTTTAGCCCGACATCCAAGCCTATGGTTTTACCTGTAGGCTGAATATCAATATTACGTTCTGCATCTACGCAAAATTGAACGTAATAGCCATCAGAACGCTTAACTATTCTGACTCGTTTAATCTGCTTGATTTGGTAAAAATGCAAATCCCAGGTTCCTATTAACTTCATTTGACCAATATTGCATTTATCACCAAAAGTAATGCGCTTACGGTCTTCTGAAAGCTTCCATCCGCTCGTCTTGTACTCAACTGAGCGGTTGTTCTTTTGAAACCTGGAATACCCTTTTTTACCAGGTTTTTTAGCTTTGCAATTATCAAAGAATCTTTTAATTGCGAAGGCTGTTCTTTCTGCCGCGGCTTGTCTAGCCATCGAGTTTAGCTTGTCAGCAAAGTCGAATGAATTTTTACCTGTCGCGGTGATGTCGCTGTTGGGGGTAGGTTGCACTCGCAAAGCTGTACCAAAAAGCCCTTGAGTGTTGATAATATTACCACCACGAAAATGAGTGGAATTGGCGGTGATGTGGCTATTTTCCAAAGCTGCTAAAACATCGGTGTTAATTCTAATATTGCCACCAACTGTATTATTTCCTGTGGCATTGGTAGTAATGTTACTGCCACGTCGCATAATTATGCTATCTGCGTTCAGGAAAATATTTCCCCGTTCTCCCTCTACCGTTGCAGCTATCAATCTCCCACCATTATCAAGTAAAATTTCCTTGGCAGTCATCTGTAAGTTGCCTGTATCGCCATTTCCCCGACTTTCTGCATTCACCCTACCTGCATCTCGGACAATTAACTTATCTGCATTGATGTTGATACTTCCTCCCACTCCTCTGCCCAAAAGCCCAGCATTGAATGCAGATATGCTACTTTTGCTGAGACCTCCATCGGGTGAACTACCCCTAACTTCCACTAAACCAGCATTAATTTCTATAACCCCACTCCTACCTGAACCAAAATTACTCACTGTCATTTGGGCACCATCTTGCAGTCGCAAACTAGGTGTTCTCACCCGTACATCTCCGGCTTGATCGGTTCGGTAGGTACTTGCTCTGATTCCAGTATTAGCAGGGGCATTTCCTACTTCTGGTATAATAAGGGTCTCGTGTCCAGTGATATCCACACCTTCAGAGGCATTAACGGTAATGTTTCCACCTCGACCTTTATTTATTGTACCCGCGAGAATTCCTGCCTGTTCTCGTATCACTAAGGAGCGGGTGTTAATCGTTAAATCACCAGCATCTCCGTCACTAAAAGTACCAGTAGCTAATACTGTTCTAATAGTAACAAAATCATAGATGGTGAGCGGATTGCTGCTTTGTAACTCCACTGAGTCAGCATTGACGGTTAAATTACCGAAGAAAGGCAGAGGGCAGAGGGCAGAGGGCAGAAGGAAAGAAGGTAAGCTTTGATACAAAAATAAGTCCTCTGTTCTCTGCCATAAGGTTTAAAGCCCCTGAATTTATTTATGGAGAAAAATAAACGCGTAGCAACTTTATTAAATCCCCCGAATTCATTCGTGGGGACGCCTTCTGCCTTCTGCCTTCGTACTTCTGCCTTCTTAACACCTTTGCCTCAAGTTTGGCACCTTGGTATAACCTAAACTGAAACCTCTGTCCCCAGGAGTCAGAGTCACTTCACCCTGAAGGACACTACCCAATTCAATTTTTCCTCCTGGTGTGCTGGGGACTGGAAACCCTTGAACAAGCACAAATGCATTACCACCAGCGGATATTCTGCCACCATTTATGGTAATATCTCATCCGACCAGTCCTAGAGTTTTGTCTGTAGGGACTGTTAAATTAGAACCGTTAACAGTAATTCCACTCTTGTTTGCTCTTTGAAATTGCAAACCTATAGGAACATTAATTGTGAGTAGTGGTGGTGCTTGGGGATTAGAACTACTGAAGTTAAAACCATTGTCAAATACAAAACTATCGGCTGTGGAAGCTATAAACGAACCGCCCACATCTAAACGAGCATTTTCTCCAAAAATAATCCCATTTGGATTCATTAAAAATAAATTGGCATTACCCAATACAGCTAAAGTTCCTAAAATTTGGGAGGAATTTTTCCCTGTAACTCTGTTAATAATATTTTGAATTCCGTTGGGATTGGCAAAATAAACTTGCTGTTGTGTGCCAACGTTGAAATCAGTAAAACTGTGAAATAGGTTAGCACTACGAATTGCACCACCTTCAATAATCTCTCTTTCGACCGAGGAATTGACACGAGAGCCTTCAACACCAAGAGAATTATCGGGGTTTATTTGGGCTGATGCTTTTAGGTTACAAGTATTAAATGTAGTGCTGAAAAAACCTATAGTTATTATTGTTAATTGCCGAAACCATGTTGGAATCATCCAAATTAACCGTTAATAAAACTAGAACCAACAACAAAACCCAATATGCTTGCAGCATATTGGGTTTCCTCCTGCTCTGTTAAGTTTAGAACGAATTACACCTCAGCAACCACTTGCTCCTGTTCTCTTTCCACAAACGCCTGCACGCGAGCGCGGTATTGTCTTAATGATTCATCAACCCAGTCGCGATCGTTACTGTTAGCATACAAATGTACAATTGGTTCGCTAGCATCTGGTAACACCAACACCCAACTGTCATCATAAGGTTGACAAATTTTCACCCCGTCAATTAACTCCAAGTTTTGAGCTGGGTGAGTTTCTACCAAGTAACGCATCAGCGCTCCCTTGACAGTCCAGGGGCAACGTATTGTATGAGCTTTGTGAATCACACGCGGCAATTCTGAGCGTACAGTGGCGAGAGAACGCTCTTGTATCGTGAGCATTTCAATCAGCTTGGCAGCACAGAACATAGCATCAAATCCTGGATGCAACTGTGGGAAAATAAAGCCAATGTCGCCACTACCTCCCAACACCACATTGGAATTTTTCTGACAAGCTTCCATTAATGCTGTAGGGTTTGCCTTCGTGCGAATTACTTTAGCGTCGTGACGACGGGCAATTTGTTCTACATTACTAGAAGCATGAACTGGTACGACCACAGTTCCTCTGGGGTGAGCTGTTAACATCATATCTACCATCAGCGCTGTTAACATTTCCCCACGAATAGGAATGCCAGATTCATCAACCAAAATCAACTGTTCTCCATTCGCCGAAACCTGGACGCCGAAATTAGCTTTCAAAGCTTCGACCACATGACCCAACTGAGTCAGAAGCGCTTCGCGGTCGGCTGTGGACATAGCAGTTTTATTCAGACTGGCATTCAGTACCACCGCATCAGCACCAAAATTATCTAACATTTGCGGCAAGACTGCACCAGATACCGAATAAACATAGTCAATGACGACTTTTGCCCGACTGTTACGAATTGTATCAATATGCAAAAGTTTCTCAAAAGCAGTGCAGTATCGATCCATCACTTGGCTGGGGTAGGCAACATTGCCAATTTCATGGATTTGCGATCGCCGCATATCTTCCTTGAAATAAGCCCCTTCGATTTTCTTTTCCAAGGATTTGGTGATGTTGATTCCCTTGCTATCCAGGAACTCAATCAGGATGTAGTCAGGGCGGTCTGGATGCACCCGCACGTGAATTCCGCCGGCCACCGACATTGTGGGTATCACTGTGCGAGCGATTGGGAGCGCTGTGGCGTCTAGGTTCTGAATATCGATACCTACTGACATCAAACCAGCAATTAATGACCGCGTAACCATGCGAGAAACATTGCGCTGGTCGCGGGAAACTGTGATTCGAGAACCCGGCTTCAAGGTGGAACCGTATGCTGCTCCCAACTTGACGGCAAATTCTGGGGTAATATCGATATTAGCGAGTCCTTGGACACCTCGTTGCCCAAATAAATTGCGTTGCGCGGTGTTACCCCAAATCAAGTTAATGTTCAAAATTGCCCCAGACTCAATCTTTTTACTGGGCCAAACGCGCACAAACGGGCTAATTTGAGCTTCTTCTCCCACAGTCGAAAGCGAACCAACCACAGCGCCTTCCAAGATATGAGCGCGACGGTCTACACGCGCACCACGGGAAATAACACAAGCACTCAGATGTGCTTCGTCGCCGATGATTGCTCCATTCCAAACAATCGGACGCTTCAGATTAGCGTCAGCGCCAATAGTAACATTGTCTCCGATGACAGTTCCGGCTTCAATCTGTACTCTTGCCCCAATGCGGCAATTATCCCCAATGACTGCTGGGGCTTCAATCTCGGCTGTATGGTCGATATAAGTGTTTTGACCTACCCACAACCCAGGCGAAACTTCTTTATAAGCAAAGTCAAGTTTGACTTTCTTATGTAATCCATCATACTGAGCTTCGCGATAGGCATCTAAGTGACCGACATCGCACCAATAACCTTGAGCAATGTAACCATACATTGGCTCATTCTTTGCCAAAAGCAGAGGGAATAACTCTTTCGAGAAGTCAGATTCTTGGTTTGCCGGTAAGTATTCCAATACTTCTGGTTCTAGAATGTAAGTACCAGTGTTAACGGTGTCGGAAAAAATTTCACTCGTAGAGGGTTTTTCTAAAAATCGGTTAATCCGATTTTCTTCATCCGTAATCACCACCCCAAACTCAATTGGGTTGGGGACACGAGTCAAAACCAAAGTCGCTTTTGACTTTTTTTGTTTATGAAATTCAATTGCTGCTGTCAGGTCGAAATCGGTTATGCTATCGCCGCTAATTACTAAAAAGGTGTCGTCAAGAAGTTCAGCAATATTTTTTACGCAACCTGCGGTACCCAAAGGCTGGTCTTCTTCTACGGCATAAGTCATTTGCACGCCAAAGTCGCTGCCATCTTGAAAGTAATCTCGCATGGCATCAGGTAAATAATGCAATGTAGCAATGACTTCTGTAATTTGATGCCGTTTGAGAAGATTGATGATATGTTCGGCAATTGGTCTATTTAGAATGGGAACCATTGGTTTGGGCAGGTCACAAGTGAGCGGACGAAGCCGCGTTCCTGAACCTCCTGCCATCAGTACTGCACGCATAAATCCTCCTTAGCTATTTGCACCACTTGCTGGGTTAATATCCATAAAATGAGATGTATTTTCTTTAGTCTCCTATGGATCTTCAAGTTTAGGGAACTTTCGCAAGATGCATCTGGTCAGGATTGATAATATCTACTCGTCACACTACCCTGTTTATCTGTACAAAATCAACAAGGACAAAGGTGTACAGACGCGTTTTGGCGCATTTGTACAGTCACTAAAAGTTAAAAGAGTTTTTTAGTTTTTATTTTTGACTTTCTTTGTCTGCTGCTTAAGGACTGAAGGGTAGATAGCTATAATGCAATGAGCTACTCTAAACTTGATATAACGATGTATCAACTCACTACGATAGCGAAGACAACAGTAGCCAAACTGTTTACCAGCGGTTTCTGCCTCTGCTAACTTTTTGGAAGAGCGAGATTGTTTTTCGATGTCGTTATGAAGTGCCAATATGGTGTAGGTAAAGCTTAACTCAAATTGTAACCAATTGCTTGTGGAGTTGTGCTGAATGGAATTAGTCATTTTTGGGTTAGTGGTGGTTTATGCAGGTGGTATCTGGAAGTTCTTGAGTGGATTTAACCGGACTAACTTCCAGCGAACTTTGCCTAATCGTCTTGGTCTAGCTTTATTGTGGCCAGCTTTGTTTATGACAAGTAAATCCTATCGTCAAAACTTTAGAAAGGCTCTTAAAGGTCAGAAATGACTGTCTCAACATTGGCAGTCGGAGGTATTCGCCTGATTGGCGGAATTTAGGAAACTGCTTGACTCAGAGATATTATTGCTTGCAAGAAATAACGACAGGGCTTAAGCCACTTAACTTTTAGACAGTGGACGAATTCGCTCGACTATATTTGCCCATACTAAGCATAACTATCGTCTGCTCAAACGCTGCCACTTTTTGCAACACAACCACTCCTAAGGTGTGTTTGGTTGTGTTGATTGATTAATCCTGAGAAAAAACTAAGCACGAATTGCAAAATTGTGTCATTATAAAGAAAGTCTTAAATTTCATCTAAAGGTCAAAGACTCATGATAACAGCCAAAATGATCCAACAAATCTGGGCGGTAATCGAGTCTACCCAAGTCACAACCTTGCTCCAGTTTGACGATGCTGCTTTAGTACAATTACTCCTCCAGCAGTTAAAAGCCAAGCAGGGGCTTGACGCGCAAACAGATGGCAGCCTCAATACTTACATCAAATCTAAACTGCCTCTGATTCGCGACACGGCTGAAGGTCGGCTATCCTTTGGGCAAGGCAATCATTAACTTAACGCAACAAATTGAATGATTGCTCACTGCTAAGAATCTTCAAGAGAGTTTAACCACTACAACATGATAAATCACTGGCTAGGAATTGCCCTGGTAGCTTATCTCATTGGAGCGGCGATTGAAGGGGTCACTACAGCCAGTCAACTATCTCATTCAGCACCAGAGCTAGCTAAAGGCATACAAGACCACTCAACAGACTCAGCCACTCCAACTAGCCCGAGTTGGCGAGTTGTCGCCGCTATTGCCTCGGTAAGTCTGTGTGGAGCTTTTTGTTGGCCTTGCCGCTTGATCCACCGTTTCATTAAAGAAAACGTTTCCTCTAAGGAGTTGTAGGGCTTATATCATTTCCCTTAATTGTTCATAATAAAAGTTATTTGTAGTAAAAACAAGAGCTTTTGCTTTGTGGATAAAGAGGACTAAAGTCCTCACTACGAACTTCCACACGCTTATATTAAGTGGAGACGAGATTATGTAGTTTAGTCCCTCCCAGTGGGGGAGAGACTAGCATTTGAGCAATGCACTAACTAAAGTGCTTAATAATCGCCTCGCCAAATTCAGAACACCTTAAGGCTTCGACTGGCGGTTCCAACAAACGCGCTAAGTCGTAAGTGACTTGACGGTTGGCGATCGCATCCCCTAAACCTTTCTTAATCAAATCAGCCGCTTCTTGCCAACCCAAATACTCCAGCATCATCACACCGGATAAAATCACCGAACCAGGATTTATCCTATCTAACCCTGCGTGTTTAGGTGCAGTCCCGTGGGTGGCTTCAAAAATGGCACATTGATCACCAATATTTGCCCCTGGTCCCATTCCCAGCCCGCCAACAATCGCTGCGGCTGCATCAGACAAGTAATCACCATTCAAATTCATCGTCGCCAGAATGGAATACTCATCCGGTCTGGTTTGGATTTGTTGGAAGATACTGTCGGCAATTCGGTCATTGACCATCACCTTGTCTTTCCACTGACCATGACCGTGAGTTAACCAAATTGAGTTAAGAACTGTTTCGACCTCCTTGACAATTTGAGCTTGCTTTTCTTCGGTTAAAGCATTAAACCCTGGGTCAATCAGTCGGGCGTTTTCTTCCAAGGAGATATCGGGGTTGTTCTCCTTGTTACTCAAAATCCAAGATTCCCTTTCAGTGATGGTTTGACTGCGAAACTCGCTGGTTGCCAGTTCGTAACCCCAATCGCGGAAAGCGCCTTCGGTGTACTTCATGATGTTGCCTTTATGCACCAAGGTCACCATCTGCTTATTTTTGGGCAGTTGCAAGGCGTGTTTGATGGCACGTCGTACCAAACGCTGGGAACCCTTTTTGCTGATCGGTTTAATGCCAATCCCTGAGTCTAAAGGAATTCTCTTGTTACCGTGTTCAGGTGTGGCGGGAATCAGTTCGTTGTTCAGGATGGAAATCAGGCGATCGCCTATTTCGCTTCCTTGTCGCCACTCAATTCCTAAGTAAATATCTTCGGTATTTTCCCGATAGACAATCACATCAAGTTTTTCTGGGTTTTTATGAGGTGAGGGCGTACCTGCATAGTAACGGCAAGGACGTACGCAGGCATAAAGGTCAAAAATTTGCCGCAAGGCAACATTGAGGGAACGTATACCACCGCCAATCGGGGTTGTTAAAGGTCCTTTGATGGCAACACCATATTCTTTAATTGCCGTCAAACTGTCCTGAGGTAAATACTGATATGTTCCGTATAAGTCGCAAGCTTCATCACCAACATAAACCTTAAACCAACTGATCTTCCGCTTGCCCTTGTATGCCGTTTCTACCGCAGCATCAAGTACTTTTTGGGTAACAGGCCAAATATCTATCCCCGTGCCGTCGCCTCGAATAAAAGGGATAATCGGGTTGTCAGGAACAATCGGCTCCCCGTTCTTGAAGGTAATTTTTGCTCCTGTTGTAGGGGGGGTAATTTTGTCGTACATTAATCACTCCTGATGGCTACGCTGCAACATACTACCCTTCGGATTTATCTCCCAAAGGAGAAAGAGTTATGTTTGGAAGGCTAGCAGATTTTGCTGTGTCTTTTAAGAAGTTTTGATAAATTTATCAGGTTGATGAGGCGCAGAGCTTTTCTTTCCCGTATTTGCATCCTGGGTACACGTGCATGCAATTAGGCTAAAGCATTGCTATCTGATAGCTTGCACGCTTTATTAGTGTACTCTTTGAATATATAGCAAAATATTATGGCGCGACCAACAGAGATGACCATCAGCGTCAGGAACTCCTAGTTGAGTGCAAACCCCACGAATAAATTCGGGGGCTTGTGGTTAACGCAACCTGACCAGCTTCAGTCCTTTACTGGACTACGTTTAGAGAAAGTGCTAAAAGTCCCACCTACAAATGCTTGCCAGTTTGTAGCTCTGGAACCAGACGATTAAACAAGTTTATGGGAGTTAAGCTAGTGTCGTTTGGATATGCCGACTCTAAAGATTAGCGAGGCAAACTTTACCCGAAAGGGTTTCCCGGCAACGGGAGTTTAAGGATAAGTTTGGCGTGCAATCTTCTTGCACGTCGAGCTTCATCCCCATAAATAGAATTTAGGGGCTTCCGCTCTTTGATTTTCGGTGACTGAGTAAGAGTTGGCAGTGTTAGAATCCCACTGTTAGGTAAGTAACTATGTTGACTGGGTATGAAGAAACGGATTAGGTGGCAGGAGGTAGGGGAAGGCATTGCACTCGTACAAGTTTAAAGAAAATTGATTCAAAACTCAAAATTTAAAATTCAAAAATGTACCGACACCCATTTACCTAGTAAATGTAAAAAGAATGAGTGGGCATTCTTGGCAATTTCCTGTAAACTACTCTTCGCTATCAGTGCAACATCCGTCCACAACATCTGATAGCCAATAGCTTATTCACCCAATTGCATTCCACGAGAAATGGCATGACAGACCCATTGATTGTATCAGGCACTGCTAATGACATCGACTCCCTCCGCCAACCGTTAGTCGCTGGGTCTATTGGCGTCCAACAGCAGGTGATCCCACAGTTAGCGAATTTGGGAGATACGGGCTTGGATGTGCTGATGGAATTTTTATTTGAACGTAGAGAAAATCCGGCAACTTCGGTAGATGGCAAAGCATACCAGGTTCTGTATAACTCTGATTCACCCAAGGCAAAAGAATTTTTGCAAAGTTATTTCCCTTTTGGGATTGTACCTCTAACCTCAGACGGTGGTATTGATTACAGCCCGCTGCAACAGCTACTTGCAACTCAAGATTTTCAAGCAGCCGATCGCATGACTCTCCAAAAAATGTGTGAACTAGCAGGATCAGCGGCGGTGCAAAGAAAATGGTTGTACTTTACCGAAGTAGAAAATTTCCCAATCACGGATCTCAAAACCATCAACAGCCTGTGGTTAGTTCACTCAGAAGGGAAATTTGGCTTTAGTGTACAGCGAGAAATTTGGCTGGGGCTGGGTAAAAACTGGGAGAATCTTTGGACGAAAATTGGTTGGAAAAAAGGCAATAACTGGACGCGGTATCCTAACGAGTTTACCTGGAACCTCAACGCTCCCCGGGGACACTTACCTCTGTCTAACCAACTGCGTGGAGTGCGAGTCATTGCTTCTTTACTCTCTCACCCTGCTTGGAATTAGTCATTACTGAGAAAGGACAAATCCCAAAATGGCAAGCGTTCGTCTAGAAAGTATTAAGCGTAGATTTAATAACGTCACCGCGATCGAGGACATTTCTTTTGAAATTCCCGATGGTGAGTTTTGGGTGCTAGTGGGACCTTCTGGTTGTGGTAAGTCTACTATTTTGCGAAGCATCGCTGGTTTGGAAACTGTCACCTCTGGCAAACTTTACATTGGGGATAGGCAAGTTAACAATATCCCAGCCCGACAGCGAGATGTGGCGATGGTGTTTCAAAACTACGCTTTATATCCTCACATGACGGTGGCGCAAAACATTGCTTTTGGGTTGCAGATGCGGAAAATTGACGCCAAAGTGATTCAAGAAAGAGTGATGGCTGTGGCGCGATCGCTTTCTTTGGAACATCTGTTGGATCGCAAACCCAAACAACTTTCTGGCGGACAGCAGCAACGGGTTGCATTAGGAAGAGCAATAGCCCGTCAACCACAAGTGTTTTTGTTGGATGAACCTTTGTCTAATTTAGATGCCCAATTGCGAGATGATACGCGAGCAGAGTTGAAACAGCTGCATCAGGAATTGGAAATTACGACTGTCTATGTCACTCATGACCAAGTTGAAGCGATGACTTTGGCTGACAAGATTGTAGTTCTCAACCGGGGACGAATTCAACAAATCGGCGAAGCCCAAACTATCTATTCCCAACCAGCTAACCGCATGGTGGCAACTTTCTTGGGTAATCCTCCAATGAATATTCTACCTGCCAAATTCACTGGTGATAGTTTTGATGTGGGTGGTCAGGTGTTACCTTGTCCTGATTCTATGCGGGAGAGTTTGCGCCCTGCGCCGGGGCAAAGTTTTGATTTGGGAATTCGTCCGGAGGATATTTATTTAAATGAACCGCCAAGACGCCAAGAGCGCCAAGAGTTGGGAGAACTGGTGGTTGAGGTGAAGGTGGTGGAACCTCTGGGGCGAGAAACGTTGATTCGTGGGGGTTTACCAGGTTCGAGTGTGATGCTGAATATTCAGACGGGTGCAGATGTGCGTCCTCATCCGGGCGATCGCCTTTCTCTAAAATTAGATCTAGATAAGTTATTTGTATTTGATTCAGCGACTGGGGATAAATTGTATTCTTAACTCATCGCCCCCTCGTCCCGCGCTATAGCGGTACTCCGTGAGCGCGCCGGGATTGAAGAAGGCGGACAGCGACGATTGCATCTTTGACCTATACTTTTCACGGGAAAGTGCGGGAAAAGATGCATGAGGAGTTGTCAATCTCCCCGGAATAAAACGAAAGGACGTTGTATTATATAAGTGGTTGCGACCCACCCACTCGACTCACAACAAACGGCGACAGTAGCAGAAAGGATGCTTGCCAAGACGCTTGTGCGAGAGAAAGGGGGAAAGATTCCGGTCACTGGTACGCATCGGTTACGCCCTGCGGTAAAAGATAAGCCACACAGGAATGTACAAAAAAGTTTTACTGCCTTCGGAAGGAGGGCGGCTGCCTGGGTTCTAATACTTGCCAACTCGTAGTTGTCTTGCCTAGAAGCGGTTGGAATGAACAAGTACTAGATAAAGCTCGCAAGAGTAGAGAGGACGAGTAAGACCATCACCGGGTTTAGTCCCGGATGTCCCAAAGTGACATTCCCAACGTGGCATCGACCTGTGAGACAGGAAGCCCCCACTATATTCGGTACTCCGAATTAGTGGTGGGTACTTCACTGACTCTTAGATACAGCAATAGGGAGACCTGCGCCCAAACCTTGTCTACTGTTTGTGAGCGCAGGCTTTGTTTGACTTCAACGATCATAAAAATTGCGGTTAAGCAACTTGCTTGACCCGAGAGTTTGCTAACTCCCCTGGAGCAAACACCCCATTCTCTGTGATAATTGCTGCAATCAGTTCAGCTGGTGTGACATCAAAAGCTGGATTGTAAAACTCTACGCTATTTGGTGTGAGGATGGTGTCGCCGACTTTGTATATTTCCTCTGGATTGCGTTCCTCAATGGGAATTTCCTTACCGCTGGATAAAGAAAAATCAACGGTGGAAAGGGGTGCAGCAACATAAAAAGGAACGTTATGCGCCTTAGCTACGAGTGCTAAACTATACGTACCAATTTTGTTTGCTGTGTCTCCGTTAGCCGCAATTCTGTCAGCGCCAACAACTACAAGATCAATCAAACCCTGCTTCATGCAATGAGCCGCCATGCTATCAGTAATTAATGTGACTGGAATGCCTTCTTGGACACATTCCCATGTCGTTAGTTTTGCACCTTGCAAGCGAGGACGAGTTTCGTCTGCGAACACCCGCGCTAAACGCCCTTCTCGAAAAGCAGAACGCACAACACCCAAAGCCGTACCGTAACCTGCGGTTGCTAATGCTCCTGCGTTACAATGTGTCAAAATTGTTAATTTTTCTGGAGTTTGAGGCAAGACTGCCAAGCCATTGTCGCCGATCGCATAACAAGTTTGCAAATCTTCCGCGTTGATCGTTTGGGCAGTATGCAAGAGAGTTTGTTTGATGTCTTCTATTGTTCCAAGAGATTCGTAGGCGGTTTTCATCATCCGTGAAATTGCCCAAAATAAGTTCACCGCTGTCGGACGAGTAGAACGCAACAGTTGTGCCACTTTCTCCAAGCTGTTCAAAAACTCATCGCGGTTGTTAGTTTCAATTTCCCTTGCGCCAAGATACATTCCGTATGCTGCAGCGACACCAATCGCAGGCGCACCTCGGACAATCATAGTTTTAATTGCCTGCGCCATATCTGAGCAACGGTGAATTTCGACAAATGTGTACTCGTTAGGCAAGCGGGTTTGGTCGATCAGTGAAACTGAGTCGTTGTGCCAAATAACAGGGTAAACTTGGTTTGTGGAAGAATTCATGGAATGTAACGTAATTAATTTTTTCAAATTGTAATGTTAAAAATTCTACAGGTTATGGCAGCTTTTCTGTCTCTGGACTTTTTTGCTGTTTTTGCGTGGAAACCCTTGTAAATCGACAAGATCCCCAAGGGAATTTTTTAAGGATCAGAGCCCTAAAGGTTAGAATCAGCCATCTTCTTGCGTTTCCGCTGTTGGAACTACGATATTCTCCTCAAAAATCATATTTTTTTATTACAATTAACATACATTTTGTTTAAAAACTTAACATTATTGTCATGATTTGATAACAATATATGTAACCTACTCCGTATCCCACACAATGCTCATCGTTCAGTTCAGGATTATTTATGACAATTCCATGCCTGTAGAGACGTAGTATGTGAGCCCAGCGCTGCGGGAGGGAAACCCTCCGCAGGCGACTGGCGAACCCGAAGGGCTACGTCTCTACAGATGTCATCAGGCGCTGAAAACCACATTCCTAGCGTATTGCGCTATAAGACGCTTAACTTAGGGATTTCCAAGAAATAAATTATTCATCTTGTGGGGTGGGCGTCGCCGCCCGCCCGGTTAATAGGACGGGCGCTTAAATCAGTTATCAGTTATCAGTTATCAGTCAGTCAGGCGGGCGCTTTGGGGGATGCGCTCACCGCCACCAACGCATAAAGGTGCTCTTGGTGGGGGACGCGCGACCACTCGTATTTAACTGATAACTGCGGCTGGTACTGTTCACTGTTAATGCCACTCCCACAAGAAAAAGTTGGATATTTTTTAATTTGGAAGTCCCTTATTTGTTGGGAAATAGACACATAGATTTGCTGTTAGTCTTTTGAGGAAAGGACTTCCTTTGCCTTACGGCTTTTAACGACTTTTGCAGGTACCCCCACAGCTATTGAAAACGGGGGAATATCTTTAGTCACAACTGCTCCTGCACCAATGACACTACCTTTACCAATAGTCACGCCATCTAATACAGTCACCGCATGTCCTAGCCAACAGTCGTCCTCAATTACAATACCCTTACGGCTAACTCCTTGGTTTTCAATAATTTCCGTTGGGTCATCAAAAATGTGATTATTAGCAAATATCCCAACGTGGGCTGCAATAAGACACCACTTGCCTATTTTGATATTTCCTGGACCTGCCAAGCAAACATAAGGACCGATAAATGTACCTTCATCAATGTGGATATGGGTATCTTTCATTGCCCTGATGTCAATGCCACGCTCAAGGGTGACTTTATCTCCAAGATAAACTCTATTGTTTGGGTGTCCATTTGCATTGATACTAACACCGTGTAGAATCTTCACCTCATTTCCAATATCAATACACGAGGTGTTGAGAAATTTAACGCCGTCTTCAATATAAACAGAATTACCAATACGGGCAAAAATATCACGATAGAGCAGATTTCGTAAGTTACTGCCGACAACCCTAGTGGGGATATTACCTAACAAGTTAGTCAATAAATTTTCTGGTAAATGCTTCCGCCGAAAAAAACTTTGCTTGCTATTCATTGTGAAATTACACTTCATAATAAATGGTTTACCACAATTCTTCATAACAGAAAATCAGACAAACAATTACTTGATAAACTTACTTAGAAATTTACTTAAATATTATGAAAGAAAAGGTGGTGTACTATATGATAAATCTTCAGGAATATTTTTGTGAGATACGTCATGTCTGACTAACAGACTTTGCATTTACCCAAAGCCTGTTAGTTGCTGCTATCTCTTAGTCTCTGCTGTTCACCAGTTCCTTCCTAGTCCGGGTTTTAATAACTTTTGCAGGTACCCCCACAGCGACTGAGAACGGGGGGATATCTTTGGTAACAACTGCTCCTGCACCAATGACGCTACCTTCACCAATGGTGACTCCGTCTAAGACAGCTACGCCATGTCCTAGCCAGCAATCATCTTCTATGACAATTCCCTGGCGAGAAATACCTTGGTATTTAATTGGCTCTATCGGGTCTGAGAAATTATGGTTATTTGCATAGATACCAGCATTTGCTGCAATGAGACAGCGTTTGCCAATTTTGATGTCTCCAGGTCCAGCAATACAAACGCCAGGACCAATGAAAGTCTCTTGACCAATGTGTATGCTAGTGTTCCCCAAACACCCAATATTAACGTTACGTTCAATAGCTACTCCATTGTCCAAAAAAATTCTATTGTTTTGGTGTCGTCGTGCATCTAGACGTGTACCTTTAAAAATAAACACTCCATTGCCGATTTCGATACAAGAAGTACTAAGAAATTCAACACCCTCTTGAATATAAACTGCTTTACCCATCCGACCAAAGATAGTACTATATACTATATTGCGCAGCTTTGGTCCCAACATAATGCTTGGAACACCTCCTACTAAACTAATGGCTAAAAGTTCTTGCAAACGTTGTAACTTTGATGAAGATTGCTCTCTATTCATAAGTGCGTCATCCTTAGGTAAGGCTTTTTGACAAGAATTCAGTTTGTATGGTCTTGATCCCAACTCGTGTTTCATTCTTTGCGTTTCCGCTGATGCTGGTATTTCTACCCATCAACTGGATTTGAAGTGGAGTCATCTGGAGAATTCCTCATAACCTCCTAATGTTTGAAGAACTCATGCAAGTATTGTCAAATCCCTCTAGTTAGATGCACAACGTATAGTTGAATTGTGTTTGCTAGCAAGAAAAACTTGTAACGGTATCCATATTATAAGTAGATACACTATTAATCTTTTCTCTGAGCAAGTTTAAAAGCCTTGTATTAACTTTGTGGAAGTATCAACCATCAAATATAAACAGGCTTATTTTATCTTTGTCAGAGAATCTTAAGATAAAAACTTTTACGCAACTACCGATACAGTTATTCTTGTTGATGGGACTACCCGCTGAGTAGCTCTAAACGTTTCCAAAAGATGCAGTTCAACCAACTGCTTGTTCAACACAACTATATTATTTCCTCAAGTTATTGCAAAGGAGTTTGAATTTCTCCTCTGATTTACTTGAAAATATAACTGTTGTTGAATTTCTCTTGGCGTTTTTATTTGAGTAAAACTAAATTATGGTGGAGTGTCTCCAACTTCTGCCATGACGTTAAAATCTGCCATCGGTGCAAATAAGTAAGCGCTTCCTCGAGCGCTATGACGAATTTGTTGCAGCCATTTTGTCAATTGGGCTGCCGCCATCATATTGCACACAGATGTTTTACAGACTAACGAAATCACGTTGAGAATGACACGAGCTGGATCTCTACCGTATCATATATAAGTGATAACGTCTACTATCTACAATTACTCTATAGACTTATATTTAGAAAATATTTAGAAAATTCGATAAAAAAAATCACCACAACGTTAGCAAAGCCGCCAGAACAGCGGCTTTGCTCAATTTCGAGCAAAAAGGGATAAGGCTTTTGAGAATTTTTTCTTAGCAACCGCCTTATCCCTGATACTTTTAACCCAGACATTCTGGACAAGCCAGAGTGAGTACAACATCCTCAGGACAAACAGTCTACTTGCCTATTTCACCGTTTAGAGCTAAGTGTGTTAATTCATGCTAAGTAAGTCGGCGCGAAAAAACCAAACTATGTAAAGATAAATAAATACGGAAAATGCACCTCCCAAGGTTATTGAAATATGGGCGCTCGTTTAAGGGTCTTTCTGACTTGTGAGCAAGATAAAACCTTGTTAAACCTGAGAAGAGAAGATGTACCGCAGAAAGTCAAAGACCGAGCAGAGGTAATCAGGTTAAATGCACATGGCTGGTACGTTGAAAAAATAGCTGCTCACTTTAACTGGACTCCACAAACAGTGAGAGAGGTGTTGCATAAATGGCAGAAGCTAGGTGTAGATGGTCTTTGGGAGCTATCAGGTAGAGGAGGAAAAACAAAGTATAAGCAAGAGGACATAGTTTTTTTGGAAGAATGCCTGAGGAAAGAACCTCGTACATACAATAGTCTTCAACTAGCTCAAAAACTAGAAAGCGAGCCTCCGGAGGAGGAGCTTCGCTAACGCCAAGTTAAATTGAGTCCCGACAGGTTAAGGCGGGTACTCAAAAAAAGGGGGTGATTTGGAAACGAACGAGAAAAAGTCACAAGGGAAAGCAAGATCCAAAAACCAGAGAAATCAAGCAAGCAGACCTAGATATGCTGGAATGGTCTGCTGCTACTGGAGAGATACAGCTGAAGTATTTGGATGAATCAGGTTTCTGCATGTGGAGCGAGCCAAGTTATACCTATTACCAACGAGGGGAGCAAAAATGCTTAGAACAGACAAAGCGTCGTGGTCGTAGATTAAGTATTATTGGACTTCTTCAACCTTTAATCAGCTTTGTTTACGGTTTAGTTATTGGGGGTGTTAATCGCAAATCATATATCCAGATGATGGAGCAAGAAGCTCAAGAAGCAGAAGAGCTTGGACGTACCAGAGTAATAGTACAGGATAACGGTTCAATACACCGATGTGAAGAAGTTCAACAGTTATGGTCAAAGTGGGAAAGTCAGGGTTTATACATCTTCTTTCTACCTAAGTATTGCTCTGAGATGAATCCAATTGAACTGGAGTGGCAGCATCTCAAAAAAAGCGAACTAGCAGGGAAAATGTTTGACGATGAGTTAGACCTAGCCTATACGGTAATTGATGGTGTTCAGGCTAGAGGGGAAAGAGGAAACTACAGCACACAGCGTGTTAAATTTAACTCCAATCTGATTAGTTAATTTTTCGTTACATAGTTATAAATTTCCCCGCCGACTTACTTAATAGCAGTAAATAGCTTAATATTACAAAAATGTTTCCGCGAAGAAAGCCTTGAACTGAGATGCTGAGCACGAAGAGATTTGTTCGCAACTGCTGTAGGGTCTTTTCTTCTTACTTTTTACTGGATTGGGTGAAAGCTGGATGTTCTAAAGTCATGATGGTAAGTCTGGTAGGGTTAGTTCTATCATTTTTTGTAAGCCCACTTCCTGACCCCATAACCTACTTTGAGAAATGTAGCTTTGGTACTATTGTGCTGCATCATTATCTTATTTAGTTGAAGCACGGTAACGACTCAAGGTGTCTTGTTTTCCTATTTCATTGGTTTTCAGACTTCGACTGTGCTACGCCGCATCAGTTGATACTCTTTTCTCCAAGTTTGGGGAGGAATCCCGTTGTGTTGACGAAACTGGCGGGAGAAATGGCACGCATTTTGATAGCCAAGAGCTGAAGAAATTTGCTCGATTGTTTGGTCAGTTTCTTGAAGTAAGGAACGTGCTGCTGTCATCCGACGCTTAACAATCCAGCCGTTGACTGTTTCTCCTGTAATTTTTGCAACTCTATTCGTTAAGTAAGCCGAAGAGTAACCAACTGCCTCAGCTACGTCACATAGAGTGATACCTTGGTGATAATTGGCTTCAATGTAATCGAAAACTTCTTTGAGTTGTGGAACGCTGGGAAAGATTGATTCTGATGCCGATGATCTGGTGTTGGCTGCAACTGGTTGTGCAAGATTTTGGCAGCAAGCAGCATACCAATACTGCATGAGTTTTGATTGCTTTTCTAATCTGACTGCTATAGCTTTGAGTAGCTGCTGTACAGTACAAGGCTTGGTAAGATAATCATCTGCTCCCAACTCCATACCTTTGCGAAGAGATGACTTGCTATCGCTACCAGTGAGAAAGATAAAGGGTATAATTGCCGTCACTGGCTCTTGGCGCAGCATCTTTAGAACGCCAAAACCATCCATATTAGGCATCATGACATCGCAAATAACCAAATCGGGTTGATGCTCTTGCGCTTTTTGGATACCAACAATACCATTTTGAGCGCCTATGGTCTCAAAACCTTCAGCCTGAAGACCGTCCAAGAAGATATTGCGGGTCATTGCATCATCTTCAATAATCAGAATTTTTTTTGGTGACTCTTGTATCATGTTCATTGGTAGAATTTGAGGGAGTTAAGGATTGCTGAATTCTGGGCCGAGTATTGGATGACGCTTAAGAGCTTGAGGGCAGATTGACAGTAAAAGTCGTGCCAACGCCAACTACACTTTCGACAGCGATTTGACCGCCATGTAAATCTACTAGGGTTTTCACAATCGACAAACCCAGTCCAGTACCCGGTATACTGTCAACATTGCTGCCACGATAAAACGGCTCGAATATTTGCTGTTGATCTACTACCGGAATACCAATACCTGAATCTTTTATTTGAAAAATTGCTTCTTCACTTTGGCAGCAAAGTTTAAAAGTCACCGCGCTACCATTAGGTGAATACTTAATAGCATTCGAGAGTAAGTTAGTTAATATATGCTGTAGGAGCTTTGGATCTAAATAAGCAGTAGAACAGTTGCCTTGGCTGACAAAGCTGATCCCTTTTTGGTCTCCACTCGCTATCTGCACCTGTGCTAGAACATCTCTGCAAAACATTTCCAGGTTGAGTGGTCTTGGCTCACACTCCAGCCTCGCAGATTCTGCCTGACCATATAAGAGAATTTCATCTAGTAGCTCACTAATTTGTTGAACTGCGACTTGAATCAAATCTAGATACGAGCGGTTTTTTTCTTCAGTCCATTGATGAATATGACGTCTGAGTAAATCAGCAGAGAATGAAACAACGTTGAGCGGAGTGCGGAATTGATGGCAAAGCATAGAGACAAAGCGTTCTCTGAGTTCGCTGAGTCGTTTTGCTTGCTCAAGAGCTTGACGAACCTCAGACTCTGCCTGCTTATAATCTGTGATATCGATCGCTGTGACTAATTCAACTGAGTGACCAGCAAAATCCAGCACTCCATCAAGCAGTCCCACTGTACAAGCCAGCCAACGCTTCACACCGTTTTTTGTCAGAATCTGCATCTCCTGATATTCACAACAAGCAGATCCATCGTGCTTATGAACCTGCCTAAGCTTTTTGCCTTTAATCAGTCGATCAATATTAAAATTATTCACCAATTCCTTTGTTGTATATCCAGTCAGATTCTCTGCAGCTGGATTGACATAGCAAATCTGCTTGTTGTCAGAAATCAGGAAGATACTCGCTTCTGTAGTTTCTGCTAAAGTACGGAACCGGGCTTCATTCCGCCTAAGTGCTTCTTCTGTTTTTCTCGATTCAGTAACGTCCCAGATACTCCACACTCTACCGATAATTTTGTCTCCAAGCCGCTGTGGCTCTGAGTAATGTGCAAATATCCTGCCATCCTTCAATTCCACTAACTCGTAGCTTTCTTTATCTGATTGGCTGGACATTTCCCAAATAGCTTGACGAAAAGCCTCTGGGTCTTTAACTTTATTCTCAAAGAAGGCTTTGGCTGTGCTACATTTCCTAGATACGCTAACCGACTTTGGGAATTGCCACATCTCCAGAAATTTCTGGTTGTAGCAAAGGATTTCTCCTTGAAAGTTCACTGCAAGTATGGCATTTGCAGAAGATTCCAATGTAGAACGAAGTAGAGAAAGAGATGTTTCTAGTTCCGTTTGTGTCCTTTCATATTCAATAACTTCTTGCTGTAACTCCTCCTTTGGCTTAGCGGTTTTGTTGACATACCGTTGCAGGCCTAAGTCTACTAATTCATCACTGCGATCGCGAGCAAAAACACACCCAAATTCTTTGCCTTGATGTTCTACATAAGTGATAGTAATTTCTACCAGAAATATTCGACCTGTTTTTGTTCGATATCGAGTTTTGAAGGTGAGGGAACCTTGTTGTTTGAGCGCTGTCCATTTCTCTGACCAATTTTTGGGCCAAAAGTCTATGTCGATATCTTTCAGCGTCATTGAAAGTAATTCCTCACGGGAATACTTTATCATTCGGCAAATCGCATCGTTGACGTAGATAATTTTTGCATTCGACCCGACATAGAAAACAGCATCTGCAACCTGGTTCATGAGATACTGTGCCAGTTTTAACTCTTCTTCCGGCTGTAGCACTGAGTAAGAATTAGCGTTAGATAACATGTAGTCGCCAAAGGTCATAGCCCTTCTTATGCTCCCCTTGTATCATTTGGCACTATTGCGCTCAACGGGCTCGTCATTAAAAGTTCCTATATTTGCTATTAGGTTTTTTTCCCCAACCTTAAATTATCAAAGTCCTTAGAAAATTAATATATCTTCACACAAAATTTAAATTCCTCACTTCAACACTTTCTCAAAACAACAAAAACTATATGGTGCCTCTGTTCCTGCTTGAAGTAGCAAGTCATATACACATAGATATTATTCATATCCAAAAAAGAGATATTAAGTTATCTATGTCTGCGTAGAATTCGAGTCAGGGTATTTCATCCTGAACATCTTTATCAACGTTGCCCTACATCAATTTCAGGGCTTGTATACGTGTCTTACCTGCAAAAGTGATAACTGTTCACTCTTCGTTGTTCACGGCTATCGTGATTCACAAACGCAAAACGCGCCTAAGCCTAACTTGGATTAATTTTACCAGAGATTGTGACAAACAGTGAAATTATTACGGGCATCTCTTGACTCATTAGTTTCATTTGTTTTCTTAACTCTTTGATGAATTCAACTACAAAATACTTTACAAAATCATCTGTCCTAAGAAATAGCCTATACTTTCACCCTTAGGAATATATTTTTATCATCTATCAAAAGATATATAAAGCGTGACAATTAACAGTATCAATAAGAACATAAGCTTGAGTTTACAGGAGTTTGACGGTAACAATCTCGCAATCATTGTTAGTGGCTTGAGCAGAATCAAGTACAAATATTAAATTTTTATTAAAATTAAACAAGTGAATTTTTTATCGCTACATAATCCACAAGTTATCCTTGGTTTTTGTTGTGTCAGTCAGATACATTGTATAAATGAAAACAAAAAAAGAAAAAACAGACCGTAAACTACCAAAAGGTAGAAAACTCTTGTTCAACCGGGCTGATCAGGCGTCAAAATTAGGAAAAACAACAGCAAAAAAATTGACAACTCAATCAAAAGATTATTCATTGCAGCAAAGTGTTCAGCTTCTGTACGCTTGTTTCCATAAGCACAGCCTAAATTGTTTAACTCCTACCGTACGAGTTTTTTACTGACGAAAAAGCGGTGACTTACCGTTCCCAGTGTTCATAAATCTGGGTTGAATCTTGTACGCAAAGATACGGAATTTGGCATAACACACACTTAAGGCTGTGAGTGCAAACGCAGCCTGAGTAAGCTAACTGGCATCCTCTCCAACAATCAGGGAGTACGTAGACGCAATGAGCCACAACTATACTCAGACAACATCTCAAGTTGGCATTCAGCCATACGACGTGTACCAACCAAACGGCAATACACAGTCGGAGCTAAATGGTAGAGTACACTCTTCCAAAGACCAACTCAATAGTGACTCTAAGAATAGTGAGTCCAAAAATGCACCTGTTGTGCAAGAACCAACACAGCGACCGCTAACGGTCGCAAATGCGATCGCCACGATGATGGAAGCCTTAGGGGTATCCAGCGCCTTTGGCGTCAACGGAGGTGCGATGGCAGGAATTTGGGGAGCGCTATCGAACAGCCTTTTGCGAGTGCTGAACTTCCGTCATGAAGCAGGAGCTGCCTTTGCAGCGACTGAAGCCTACTTTGCCAGTGGTCATCCTACTGTAGTGTTCACCACTGCAGGACCTGGGATCACCAATGCCTTAACTGGATTATTCGCTGCTAGAGGTGAGGGTGCAAAAGTGATTTTGCTGTCAGCTTGCACCTCCTCCCCACAGCGCGGACGGTGGGCTATTCAAGAAACCAGCACCGAGACTCTGCCAACTGAGGGAATATTTACCTCAGGAGCGCTGTTTAACTATGCTACCACTGTGGAAAGCGCTGCACAACTTCCACAGATTTTTCGCAAACTGGCTCTGGGTCTGTCGCAACCAGGAGGTTTCGTCGCCCATTTGAGCGTTCCTACAGCTGTGCAAACAAGCCCGGTTGATGATCTCGACATATTCCAAGGAATTGATTTTGCTTTACCAACACCCAGTCAAGAAACAATTGTTAAATGTGCACAGTTACTCTCTGAGGGACCGTTTGCGATTTGGGTAGGATTTGGTGCTCGTGACGCAGCAGAAGAAATTCGCCAACTTGCGGAATTGACTGGGGCACCAGTTATGTGTTCACCTCGTGGCAAAGGCATCTTTCCCGAAGATCATCCTCAGTTTGTGGGTGTGACTGGTTTGGGCGGTCATGGTTCCGTCTTTACTTACTTACAACAGCAACCTCCTTTACGCACACTCGTACTAGGAACGCGTTTGAGCGAACCGACTTCCTTCTGGAGTCAAGCGTTGGTTCCCCCAGGAGGCTTCGTGCATGTAGACATTGACCCAACAGTCCCCGGGGTGGCCTATTCAAAAGCCGAAACCTTTGCTGTCCAGTCTGATATCAAAGCATTTGTCAAGGCATTGTTGGAGCATGAACACCTTCTAGCAAGTAGTGCCGTAGCAGCTTTTTGGCTACCTCGTCCAGAACGGCAGGAAATCGCTCCAGGTTCAGACTCTTCAGTTAGACCAGAGGTCTTGATGGAGGCAATTCAAAAGGTCATTGTCGAAGGCAGTGACGCTATAGTGCTGGCGGAGTGTGGTAACTCGTTCCTTTGGTCAACGCATCTGCTACGATTTCCAAACGCAAACCGTTACCGTATCAGCACCGGAGTCGGAGCAATGGGTCATGCTGTTGCCGGAGTCGTCGGAGCAGCAGCAGCACGTCATGGCAAAGCGGTTGCCATTGTTGGCGATGGCGCAATGCTGATGAATAACGAAATCAGCACAGCTGTCAAATACCAGATCCCCGCTGTTTGGATTGTACTCAACGATGCCCGCTACAACATGAGCCATCAAGGCATGGGAATGCTGGGACTCACAGGTGCAGATGCAACAATTCCGCAGGCAGATTTTACCATGATTGCTCGTGGTATGGGAGCCGAAGGAATCCGCATCAACAAAGAGTCTGATCTGATCTCGGCGCTAGAGCAAGCAATGGCAGCGACGGGTCCAATCGTTATTGATGTCGTGATTGACGCAGATAGACGCGCCCCATCCAAAGGACGCAACGCCGGTCTGGCATCACAAGGAGTAAAGTCAACTCCGGCTCAAAAGACCGAATTGCATATTTCATTTCCACAAGCTTCATTTCCAAATGTCTAAATGCTAACGGGGATTGGCAAAACCAATCCCTAAGGGGTCAAGCTGAGGTGAGCGAGGAGACAACAAGGGTGAATTTATTTGAAACTGTTACAGAAATGGGTCATGAGCAAGTGCTCTTTTGTCATGGCAAAGACCCAAATATCAAGGCAATCATTGCCATCCATGACACGAGTTTGGGACCTGCAATGGGCGCAACAAGGCTGTTGCCCTACGCCAACGAAGAAGCTGCTTTAAAAGACGCTCTTCGTCTGAGCCGTGGTATGACTTATAAGGCGGCTTGTGCAGGCATTCCAGTTGGTGGAGGTAAGGCAGTCATCATTGCCAATCCTGAAAACAAGAATCCAGACCTGTTCAGAGCATACGGACGGTTTATTGAAAGACTCAATGGACGTTTTATTACAGGTCAAGATGTAAATCTGACCCCTGATGATGTCAGAACAATCAGTCAAGAAACCAGATATGTCGTTGGGGTAGAAGAAAGGTCAGGTGGACCTGCTCCTGTGACAGCATGGGGAGTTTTTCTCGGTCTCAAAGCTGCTGTTGAGTTTCGTTTGCAAACCTCTGACCTTAAGGGGCTAAAAGTTGCAGTTCAAGGTCTGGGGAATGTCGGTCAAAATCTTTGCCGACACCTGCACGAGCATGGGGCAAAACTGTTTGTCACTGATATCAGCAAAGAAAAAACAGAGGAAGTAAAGCGTCTTTTTGGTGCTACTGTTGTAGAGCCAGACGAAATTTACTCCCAAGATGTTGATGTGCTTTCTCCTTGTGCTTTAGGGGGAATTCTTAACAGTGAGACGATTCCTCACATTAAAGCGTCGGTGATTGCTGGTGCTGCAAACAATCAGTTGGGAGTTGAGTTGCTCCACGGTCAAATGCTCACAGCGAAAGAGATTCTTTATGCTCCTGATTATGTGATTAATGCAGGCGGGCTAATCAACGTTTACAACGAAATGATTGGCTACGACGAAGAAAGAGCTTTCCAGCAAGTGCGTAACATTTACGACACGCTGCTTGAAATTTTTGATAGAGCACAAAAGCAGGACATCACTACCAACGATGCTTCTAAGCAGTTGGCAGAAGACAGAATCCGCAAAGCCAGACATCTCAAGACCTTAGCTGTGGTCTAAAGGAGTGACAAATGGTAACTGAAAGAAATACATTTGGGACATCTGCCTACATCGAAACGACTCCAGAGAGTGCCTATGAATACCTTGCTGAGCTAAAAAACTTAGGCGAGTGGACTCTCTATAGCCGCATGGAAGAGCAAATCGACGAAGATACCTGGCTCGGAACTGCCTCTGGCTACCAGACAAAGCTTTACTATCACGTGGAAAGACTGGATCATCCAAATTTTTACGGCATTGAGTGGCACTGCGGGTTAGAGTATCAGAAATATTATCAGGTTTACCCTGTCTTGCTTTTTCCTGCCGACTATGTTGAGCCGGGAACAGATGAAAAGGGCGTGTACTTACACTGGGTCAGCTTTGTCGATCCTAAGCGGCGTAGTCCCTTGATTATGGAGGGAATTCACACGGTACACACTTCCGAGTGTCGTTCTCTCAAAGGTAATTTGGAACGCAAAGCTGGTCTTAAGACCGCAGCAAAAGGACGTTACTACGTTGACACCGACACCATCTATGTTAATGCCCCAATAGAGATGGGGATTGAGTATTTGTCAGACCTCAAAAACATGGATGATTGGGCACACCTACTGCAAGCCGATGGCGAAATTTCTGGTCAGTCTGGCGAGTTTCGCGATGAATACGGTCAAAAGGTGAAAGTAACTCAGCGCCTGCAACCTGTTAACAAATCGTACTTGCTGGAGTATGAGTTCTTTTATCCAGAGTACGGATTTTATCAGCGCTGTCCGGTGCTGCTGATCCCAACCTCCCATGCTTTCCGGGATCCAGAAGCTCCTGGTTTCATCCAGCATCGGATCACCTTCTGGAAAGTAGGTGAGCAACCAGCTCACGGTAAACTCCAAATCGAAGACTTTGGCTCTGAGAGCTTGAATATCAAGCGTATCTTGGAAGGCAAAGCTGGCAACGTGGATACTTTAGCTCAAGGTTTGAGCTATATGCCGCACGCTAAGTAGTGACTTGTCAGTTGTTAGTTGTGAATACAACGACTAACAACTATCTATTAACAACTAATACATAACTAAATAAATATATATTCAGGGTGTAAGTGCCGTCATTGCTTATTATCAGCAATGCAAAATTATACAAGTAAAATCCAAAGCCGACCTCTGTTGTGACACATGGAACTGAAGCAACTTACTATTACATCTTTTACGGTGCTTGCCGACGGTCTTGAGAATCCGAAAGGTCTGAGCTTTGGTCCTGACGGTAGTCTCTATATTACAGAGGCAGGAATAGGGGGAGATGCGGCATCCATTCCATCACCTAGTGGTCAAGGTGATTTATATTACGGTAACAGTGGTGCTATAGTAAAAATTGAGAATGGTGCAGTCCAACGTATACTGACAGGATTGCCTTCTGTCGCATTTCCAGATGGTAGTGGAGCCGCCGGTCCTCACGATATAAAATTTGATGCTGCAGGCAAGCCTTATGTTTTACTAGGCTATGCTGCTAATCCAGCCTTACGCAATACGGCATTAGGTGACACTGAGTTAGGAAAAATCATCGCTCCCGACTTCAATACAAATTCGTGGACAACTGTTGCCGATATCGCTAACTATGAACTGACTCATAATCCTGATGACAGTGAAGTCGTTAGCAATCCCTTGGCTCTATTAATAGATGGAGACGAAATTGTTGTCGTTGATGCGGGTGCGAACGACCTGCTGAGTGTCGGAACTGATGGAAGTCATCTACAGGCGATCGCTGTGCTTCCCAAGCAGACAGTGACGAATCCAATTTTCCCAGGTTCTAACTCGCAGAATTTTGACCGGGGACATGTGCCACCTCCTAGTGCTTATCGTGATGCGCTACCATCGCAGATTGCAATTCAATCAGTACCCACAGACGTTGTCAAAGGTCCCGATGGTGCTTATTACATCAGTATATTCACTGGGTTTCCCTTTCCAGAAAGTCAAGCAAAAATCTACCGATTGGATGCTGATGGTCAACTAACAGTGTATGCGGATGGCTTTACGCAACTCATTGACTTAGCTTTCGATGCCCAAGGTAACTTGTATGCTTTGCAACATATGAATTCCTCAGGCTGGAAAGGAAAACCAGAAGGAAGCCTGATCAAAATAGGACAGGACGGCGATCGCACAGCTGTTCTCAGTGGTGATGGGCTAGAGCTACCTAGTGCATTGACTATTGGTCCTGATGATGCTCTTTATCTGATCAACCGAGGCGGCATGCCAGGAAAAGGGCAAGTCATCAAAATTGAGAATCCAAGTTCTGTTGTGTGAAGCTGCTATGAAGTCATGACCAACAGATAAGAGTCTGTCTCTCCCCAACACAAGAGCAAGACTCCTGCAAATTGGGTAACAAGTTTCAAGCTGACAATGCTAGTTCCTCTCAATAGGGAGGCTATATTGCCGTGGATGCTTGATTTCCACATCCCAGTCATTGGGACTCTTTATCCCTGACACCGTACACAACTCCACAAACTACCAACACTCGATCGTAAATAAGTATGAAGTTCAAGTCATTTGCTCTTACATTTCTCTCCCTTTGTGTTACCACTACTTGTGGAACGGAAGCTGCAAAAGCTGCATCGCTGTCAGTAGTTGCTGACCAGCTTAACAACCCACGGAATTTTGACTGGGATTCACAGGGCAATATTTATCTAGCAGAAAGTGGTTCCGGAGGAGATGGAAACGGCGGAGTCAACTGTATACCATCACCCAGCGCCGGATATATTCCTTTATGTTCTGGTAACACTGGTGCCGTTGTCAAAATTGCTCCAGACGGTACAAAAACAACTGTACTCTCGAATCTCCCATCTTTGGCATTATCGCCTTCTGGAGAACAAGGTGCTGGTCCTGCGGACTTCAAATTTGATTCCAAAGGTAACGCTTATGTTTTATATGGCTTAGCTGGTGACCCGAACTTGCGTGATGAGGTGTTAGGATCACCTGCTCTGGGACAACTCTACAAAGTAGACTTAAACACTGGGTCACTGACAAGTATTGCCGATTTTGCAAAGTATGAAGCCGTAAATAACCCCGATGGCTCTGATGTGATTAACAACCCTTATGGCTTCACAATTAAGGGTGATAAAGCTTACGTGGTTGATGGGGGTTCTAACGTTATATACAGGGTGGGACTCGATGGTAGCGGTATTGAGCAAGTCGCTGCGTTACCTACGAAACAGTTAGACCCAAGTACCCTTGAATACCCTACTCTTCCTGAAGGTCTGACAGAGGAAGCACTTCAATTTAATCCAAACGCTCAATCAGTTCCCACTGGTATCGCAGTTGCTCCCGATGGTAGCTTAACACTTTCTGAATACACTGCTTTCCCTTATCCAGAAGGAAAAGCACGTATCTATTCAGTTAACCCAGATGATTTGTCAATACAAACCATCGCTGATGGATTTACACAGTTGACTGGTGTTGCATACGACTCTGAGGGCAACTTGTATGCGTTGCAACACATCAATCAGTCAGAATGGAAGGCTATTGAACAGGGCGGAAATATCATCGATGATATCAGTGGTTCTATCATCAAAATTGCTCCTGATGGTACTCGCGAAACTATCATCAGTGGTAATGGACTAGAGGCGGCTTCTGGATTATTTTTCGGTCCTGATGGTGATTTATATACTTCAAACCGCGCCAGACTTGCACCAGGAGAACGAGGCGGACAACTTGTCAAGATTGCTCTCAAATCTGGTGGCGCAGCAAAAGTTCCTGAACCCGGTTCTGTAATTGCTTTATTAGCAACTGCTGCTTTAGGCGCAAAAGCAATGAAGCGCAAGCGCCAACAAGAGCTGTTGGATAAGGTTGAAACCATCTAATTCCTTGTTTGTTTCTTAGGCATTGCTTAGCAATGCATAAGAAATAGGCTGCTGCCTTAAATTGAAAGTTTTGTTTCAAAAAGGCAACAGCTCAAATTCGGGATTCCTAGACTCGGTCTGGGAACGACATAAACCTAAGTAAGAGTATAACTCATAACACCGAATATTCACTATGGGATTAGTCAAAAATCTGTCACTTGCCTTATTCAGTGCCGGCTTTATGGTTGCAGCAACCGCTGCCCAAGCTATGGCATTAACCTTAACGTATGATCGCTCTATAGGTGAGCCTGGTTTCGGTCCTGGGCAACTATTTGTTCCCCAAGGCATAGCGGTAGATAGCCAAGGGAATACCCTCATAGCTAACGGACGCGGTGTTAACCCGGATGGTACTTCTAACTACGACATCGGTCACAAAATTGAAATATTTAATCCTAGCGGTCAGTATATTGGAGCAATTGGCTCCGGCGGCACAGGACCCGGACAGTTTGATGAGCCAACAACTGTAGACTTTAATCCCGTAACAGGGGATTTGTATGCAGGTGATGTTCGCAACAACCGCATCAATCAATACGATTCTCAGGGTAACTTTATTAGATCCTTTGCAAATGGACAATTTACCCCTCTGGTAAACGATAGATTGTTCTTTGGACCATCTGGTGTGACATTTGACAAAGATGGCAACTTGTACGTTGGTGATTTTAACGGCGAAAGGATTCTTAAATATACATCAGACGGGCAGCCACTTGGTGTCATTGGTGGCACCAGAGGCACTGCACCTGGTGAGTTCCAAGGTGTAGCAGGTATAAGAATTTCCCCAGTTAGTGGAAATATCTTTGTAGCTGACCAGTATAACAACCGCGTTCAAGTACTCGATCCAAATGGTAATCCTCTGTTGGCATTTGGTTCAGCAGGTAGCGGACCTGGACAGCTTCTTCAGCCAATTGGCATCGAAGTGGACGAGGAAGAGAATGTTTATGTAGCTGATTCTATCAACAGCCGCGTTCAGGTATTTGATAAAAACGGTAACTTCTTGACTTCCTTCGGTGAAAATGCCCGCGATGCATCAGGTAACCCTGTACCGCCTCCAGCATTAACTGGTCCTCCTTTTGGCAACCCCCTCGACCTCGCTCCCGGCAGATTTAACTGGACGGGTGGCACAACCCTCAAAGATAACAAGCTCTATGTGGGCGATTTCTTCCAAGGTCGTGTCCAAGTGTTAAACGTTGTTAAAGATGGCGCAACCAAAGTCCCCGAACCAGCCTCACTATTAGGTCTAGGTTTGTTGGGTATTGGCGCTACTGCTACCTTGCGGAAGAAGCAACAAAAGACAGCAACTGCCCTAAAGGCATAACTGGAAAAAGCTGCTGTTTAAGCACTCCTAATTTTGTACTTCCTCAACCTTAACTTTGTTTAACCTCGTTCTCAGGCATTGCCTGGGAACGAATTCCTAAAATTTTTAGCTCCATCGCATAACTAAATAATTATAAAGTAATGGTTTCTGCAAGTTATTTAGAAAAAACAACACTTAGTGCGATTGACTTACTGCATCGCTGGCTAACTCAGCGCATTTCTACCCAAGGTTTAACCTGGCTAGAACAGAAGATAGAGCAGATTAAAAGCGGTGTCAATACCTCAATGTTTTTCAGTGCGTTTAGCGCTGTGCCTCGTTATACAGGTAAACATGATTTACAACTGACACTAGAAGAACTAGAAGCAGCTTTAGCAGCCCGGACAGGTTGGTTTCCCAGTTATTGGAGCGTAGATCAAGCCGCTCGCACCTTACTGGTACTGAGTTTACCGCAGGACAACGAAGAGAAATACGTCCGGACGCTGGAGCGAGTTTTTACAGCCGCCGATATGGGAGAGTTAATAGCACTCTATCAGGCTTTACCGCTTCTAGCGTATCCAGAAAAGTTTCGCACTCGTGCAGCTGAGGGAGTTCGCAGCAATATGACAGCAGTCTTCAATGCTGTGGCGTTGCGAAATCCCTATCCAGCAGAGTATCTGGGTGACGTTGCTTGGAACCAGATAGTCTTGAAAGCCCTATTTGTGGGCAGCCCTTTACATCTTATTCAAGGACTTGACCGGCGTGCAAATCCAGAACTAGCTCAGATGCTGGTTGATTATGCCCACGAACGTTGGGCAGCCCACCGCACAGTATCTCCCGAACTTTGGCGACTGGTGGGGCGATTTGCCAACCATGCGATGTTAGCGGATTTGGAGCGCGTAATACAAGCGAACGATCCAGTCCAACAAGCCGCAGGGGCGATCGCTCTTGCTGAGTGTCCTTTACCAGATGCTCAACAACTCCTTGCTCGTTATCCTAATCTACAGGCTCAAATTCAAGCAGGGCATCTTACTTGGAACAGCTTAACTCTTTCCTTGTAAGTATTTAAGACAAGCTCATTACCTATTTTATAACTAGGAACACCAGTCGCATGATGTATATCGATCCTCACATCCACATGAGCTCCCGCACAACCGACGATTACCAGAAGATGCAGGAGTCTGGCATTGTAGCTGTGATAGAACCTGCCTTTTGGTTTGGACAACCCCGCACCAACGTCGGCTCATTCCAAGATTACTTTAGCAGCTTAGTCGGGTGGGAACGGTTCCGGGCTGCCCAATTTGGTATCCGCCATTATTGCACGATTGGCTTGAACTCCAAAGAAGCCAATAACGAACCATTGGCAGAGCAAGTCATGGAACTTTTGCCTTTATATGCTTGCAAAGAGGGTGTCGTTGCCATTGGTGAGATTGGCTATGACGATATGACACAGGCAGAAGACAAATACTTCCGTCTACAGTTAGAATTGGCAAAAGAACTCGATATGCTGGTGCTGATTCATACACCGCACCGTAACAAGAAGGCGGGCACCAGTCGCACTATGGATGTGTGTATCGAGCATGGGTTAGATCCATCAAAGGTAATTATGGATCATAACAACGAAGAGACTGTGCAGGAAGTTTTGGATCGAGGCTTCTGGGCAGCTTTTACAATTTACCCCAATACCAAAATGGGGAATGCTCGTATGGTTGAAGTTGTGCGCCAATATGGATGCGATCGCATCATCGTAGACAGCAGTGCTGACTGGGGAGTCAGCGATCCACTCGCCGTCCCCAAAACTGCCCAACTGATGCAAGAAAGAGGAATTCCAGAAGCGCATATCCGAGCAGTCTGTTATGAAAATGCCCTTGCTGCTTACAGCCAAAGCGGTCAAATTCAAGAGTCAGACTGGCTCAACCCAACCCCCATCGACCAACGACAGCTATTCAACGGGAACTCCGTGCTTCGGGGACAAAAACCCATCGTCGAGTCCCCCACCCGCGAATATGCATTAATTGAGTAAAACGTCAATATTTATTAGTTAAGAGTCAAGGGTCAAGAGTCAAAAATTCTTGTCCCTCACTCCCTCACTCCCTCACTCACTCCCCCTCCTCACCATGAACGTTACACTTTCGTCCCCTCGCATTTGGGCGTATCTCCAGCTAATGCGACCTGCTAATATCGTCACCGCATGGGCAGATATCTTAGCTGGATTCGCTGCTTCTGGCTGTGCTGTCTTTATTTCCGTATCTCCTGATCTGCCAATTTCCTCATCTTCCTCTAATTTGATGGCGTTGGCATGGTTACTTCTAGCAACCACAGGTCTATATGGCGGTGGTATTATTTTTAATGATGTATTTGATGCGGAAATAGACGCTATAGAAAGACCAGAGCGACCTATTCCTAGTGGTAGAGCATCACGTATAGGAGCATCGATTTTAGGAAGTTTGCTTTTGAGTGCTGGCATACTAGCAGCCTCTCAAGTGAGTTGGTTGAGTGCGGTTCTAGCTTTTGGCATCGCTGCTGCTGCCATCCTCTACGATGCTTACAGCAAGCATGATCCTATTTTTGGTCCCATCAATATGGGCGTCTGTCGCGGCGGCAACTTATTGCTTGGCGTTAGCGCAGTATCACCAATGGTATCAAACTATTGGTTCTTAGCTTTGATTCCCGTTGTTTACATTGCTGCTATAACAACTCTCAGCCGCGGTGAAGTTCATGGAGGCAAAACTAGTACTGGTATCATTACACTCGTGCTCATCAGTACAGTTCTTGCCGGACTACTGGGCTTAGGCTTGTTAAAAAATTATCACCTGCTTGCAGTCTTGCCTTTCGTTGTATTGCTAGCTGCCCGGGTATTACTTCCTTTTATCAAAGCTGTGAGTGAACCGACTCCAGAAAACATCCGTACGGCTGTGCGCGCAGGAGTCCTGTCACTCATTGTTTTAGATGCTACAGTCGCTGCTGGTTTTGCTAGCTTGCCATACGGATTGCTGGTGTTAATCCTGTTACCAATTTCAATGGCATTGTCACAAATCTTTGCTGTTACCTGAAGCACGCGTTAAAATTATAACAAAAGACCAAAAGAAGCGAGTACGCAGGATATATGCTACTCTGCCACCGCGAGTCACCGTGCATCTTGTGCGAAAACAAAAAAGCTCACACTTTTGACCTGACTTCACGTAACAAAGAAACGGATAATGCGGATTCTCATTTATTCTTACAACTATCATCCGGAGCCGATTGGAATTGCTCCTTTAATGACTGAACTGGCAGAAGGACTGGTAAAGCAAGGTCATGAAGTGCGAGTGATTACGGGAATGCCGAATTATCCCCAGCGCGAGATTTACGAAGAGTATCGCGGTAAGTGGTACGTTACAGAACGAAAAAATGGCGTAACCATTCAGCGGAGTTACCTGCGAATTAAGTCTAAACCCAATCTCATAGACAGGCTCTTATTGGAGTTAAGCTTTGTATTCACAAGCTTGCCACAAGCACTCAACGGTTGGCGACCTGATGTTATTCTCCTGACAGTACCGCCACTGCTAGTTACCCTACCAGCAACACTACTAGGTTGGCTATATAACTGCCCAGTCGTACTGAATGTACAGGATATATTGCCAGAAGCCGCTGTGCGCGTTGGGCTGATCACAAACAAATGGATGATTCGCGCTTTGCAAGCTATAGAGCAATTTGCATACCGTAGCGCCCACACCATTAGCGTTATTGCCGATGGGTTTGTTGAAAATTTAATCGAGAAGGGAGTACCAGCGCAAAAAATCGTCTGCATTCCCAACTGGGTGAACGTTAATTTTATCCGCCCCTTACCAAAAAAGAGCAACCCATTTCGCATTGCCTATCAACTACAAGACAAGTTCGTTGTGGTTTACTCTGGCAACATTGCCCTGACACAAGGATTAGAGACAGTCATTGAAGCCGCATCTCGGCTGTGTCATATTCCAGAAATCGTCTTTGTTATTGCTGGAGAAGAAAGAGCATTGCAAAGATTGCAGCAATATTGCCAAAAATGTGGGGCTGATAACGTGTTGCTTTTACCTTTAGTACCACGAGAAAAACTACCCGAAATGTTGGCAGCGGCGGATGTCGGTTTGGTGGTGCAAAAGCGCAATGTGATTTCCTTCAATATGCCTTCCAAAATCCCATTGTTGTTAGCTAGTGGTCGTGCTATTATCGCCTCAGTTCCCGCCTCTGGTACAGCAGCGCGAGCAGTGCGCAAGAGTGGCGGTGGCGTAGTTGTAGCACCAGAATCACCGCAAGCCCTAGCAGATGGAATCATGGATTTGTATACGAATCCAGCAAAAGTTGCAAAGCTAGGTCACAAAGGAAGACAGTTTGCTGTTGAACGCTATTCATTCGAGCAAGCGTTAGTTGAGTACGAAGCATTATTCACTGAAGTGATTGACACAAGCTCTCAATCACCAACTGTCGGGATGCTACCAAAATTAACTTCAAGCGAATCTATTATCGATATTTAACTCATTAATTATTAATCATTCTCGGCGTCAGAGCTTGAGAATATCTCCCCCAATCCCCACTTAAGTGGGGACTTACAGTTCCCCCATCGTTGATTTCCTAAATAATCATGATCCCAGAAAAGCTCAAGCAAACCGACCAATGCCTGATCGAGCTGCTGCGCGATCGCCTATCTCTTCTGACAGCATCAAAAATTTCTGCCGAGGAGCAACTGGATCAAGTCCGATCCTTACTTGCTTCTGCGGGTATTCCGGAATCAATTTGGACAAATTTAGTCAACGGTTGTCATGCAGCCGTTTCGAGTGTTGCTTCATCGCCAACATACAAAGCCACACCCCGAAATATCACCATCATCGGTGGACGTGGTAGGATGGGTAGATTCTTCACCCAGCAATTGACAGCAGCTGGTCACAATGTGAGTATTCTCGAAAACGAAGATTGGGAATACGCAGATCAGCTGCTAGGTTCTGCTGAACTTGTGATCCTCTCTGTTCCGATTAAGTGGACAGTAGATGTGATCAAGCGTGCAGCTCAGTACCTTGCCCCAACCACAGCACTTTGTGACATCACAAGTATCAAAACTGAGCCCGTTCAAGCGATGCTGGAATACCATTGTGGTCCAGTCATGGGATTACATCCGATGTTTGGTCCAAATGTCAAATCCTTTGCCGAAGAAAAGGTAGTCGCTTGTCCAGGTCGCAACAACGATTCATTTGAGTGGTTATTAGATTTTATTAAGAGTCAGGGCGGCGAAGTCATTGTCTCTACACCTGAAGAACACGATTACATGATGGTGATTATTCAGGCAACCAGGCACTTCTCCAGATTTAGCGTTGGTGTTTTCTTAGCCCAAGAAGGGATTGACATAGAGCGCAGTTTGTCCATGTCAAGCCCAAGCTACCGCCAAGAAATAGACATCATCAAGCGTTTGTTTGCCCAAAGCCCACACTTATGTGTGGACATTATGCTCGCTACGCAAGACAGATGCCAGTCAATTGCTAAGTTAGCTGATACTTACAACCGCTTGGCAAGGTTAGTTGCACGCAAAGACCGAGCTGCATTAATCGAGGAATTTGAAAATGCTCAAAGCTTTTTTAACGAGGAAAACATCAGTTCTCCGAAGCTGAGTCAGGAAAACCATGCTGATCGACATCTTTCACGATACCGTATGCCCGTGGTGCCGAATCGGTCATAAGCATCTTTTTGATGCCTTGGCACAATCTCAAGAAACAGTCAAAATTCGCTGGCACCCATTTCTCCTAGATAACTCTATTCCTGCTGGTGGTTACGAATTTCGCTCTTATATGCAGGAGAGGAAAGGTATACAACCGCAAGCACTTCAGCAGCTATTTGACTACGTGCAAAATGTGGGTGATACCGCAGGAGTCAAATTAGATTTCAACAAAATTCGTTTCGCTGTTAATAGTACCCTTTCGCATCGGTTGATTACGCTAGCACCAGATCACATCAAAAACGATGTTGTGCAAGCAGTTTACAAAGCTTACTTTGAAGACGGTTTGAACCTCGGTGACCTCGACGTTATTGTTGCTATTGGCACAGAGGCTGGCATGGATTCTACTGAACTACGACTGCAATTAAGCGGTGATGCTGCGCTTGATGCGGTTCTAGCGGAATCAACATTTGCTCGTTTTAATGGCATCACGAGCGTGCCTTTTTACATTATTAACAACAAAGTTAAAGTTGACGGTTCACACTCACCAGAGGTGTTCCAACAAGCTCTCAATCGTGCCGCACTTATAGAAATATCCGCAAAAATATGGTAGTAGACATCAGGCAGAAGACTACATTTAATAATCTGCAGCCCATTCAACAAACTTTCACGGTAACCTTCAACTACGGAGTGCATTTTACCACAGGTGTGTTTGATATAAGAAATTCCTTATTGGCACAAGTGATTGCTGGTGATGGGGAAGCTGGACCAAAAAAAGTTTTAGCAGTTGTAGATTCAGGATTATTACAGTCTCGGCGTCCGCTGCTTAAGCAAATAGCTGCGTATTGCGATCGCTATTCAGACACACTCAAACTCGCTGCTGATCCAATCATTGTCCGAGGAGGAGAAGAAGCCAAAAACGATCCAGATGAACTCTCAAAAATTCAGCAAATTATTGATGAAGCAGGAATTTGCCGCCACTCCTACATATTAGGAATTGGTGGAGGTGCAATGTTGGACTTAGTTGGATATGCAGCAGCAACAGCGCATCGGGGAATTCGTCTGATTCGCATTCCGACGACAGTGTTGGCACAAAATGATTCTGGTGTCGGCGTTAAAAATGGAATCAACGCCTTTGGCAAAAAGAATTTTCTTGGGACATTCGCCCCACCCTATGCAGTTTTAAATGATTTTACCTTCTTGACTTCTCTGGATGACCGTGACTGGCGTTCTGGAATCGCAGAAGCAATAAAAGTGGCGCTGATTAAGGATGCTGACTTCTTTGAGTACATTCGTACTCACGCCCACGCGCTCGTGTGTCGAGACTTGAACTCGATGCAAACCGTTGTTTACCGCTGTGCGCAGTTGCACATGGATCACATTGCTCACAACGGTGATCCCTTTGAAAAAGGTTCATCTCGTCCATTAGATTTTGGTCATTGGGCAGCGCATAAACTTGAGCAGCTAACAAATTATAGACTACGTCATGGGGAAGCAGTAGCGATCGGCATTGCTTTAGATGCTACCTATTCCTACCTAGTAGGACTGCTTTCTCGGTTAGAGTGGCGGCGGATATTAAATACCCTGTTGTCACTAGGCTTTACCTTGTATGTGCCGGAACTCTCAGAACAGATGATAGAACTCGAACATCCCCGTTGCTTGTTCCGAGGGCTGACTGAATTTCGCGAACACTTGGGTGGAGAATTGACTTTAACGCTCTTGCAACGCATAGGAAAAGGTGTTGAAGTTCATGAGGTAGATATCTCTCTATTTAGGCAGGCAATTTGGTTGCTGAGCGAATTTTACGATTCTTCGTTACCCGCCACAGGTTGGCAATGTGCCATGTGAAGCGGCTGAAATTTATAAAAAAACCACAGATGGACACAGATGAACACAGATAAATTATCTGGGTGCATCTGCGTGCATTTGCGGTTCCAATAAACTCTGTTGAGAGTTTATTTTTGACAAGTGAGCGTGAAAGGTAAGAGGCGGAACTAGGAACAGATATGAAAATAGAGACAAATACAAATAACAGTTTTCACCTAACCTACTGCACAAATATTCATCCTGGTGAAGAATGGAGCAAAGTATTTGCCAACTTACAGCAATATATTCCTGCACTTAAAGCACAGCTTTCCTCAGACAAACCATTTGGGATTGGATTGCGTTTGGCAGACGTTGCCACAAGAAAACTGCTGCAAGGAAACGCCTTGGCTGAGTTTCAGTCATGGTTGACTGATCAAGACTTATACGTGTTTACCTTAAATGGTTTTCCTTTCGGTGGATTTCATAGGCAAGTCGTGAAAGACCAAGTTTATGCACCGGATTGGTCAAAGCAGGAGCGGTTGGACTATACTTTACGACTGGTAAACATCCTGGCACAACTGTTGCCTCCTGGTAAAGAGGGCAGCATTTCTACACTGCCGTTGTCATATAAGCCCTGGTTCAAAGGCAATCCACTTTTCTTAGCTTCCATTACAACCAGCGCTAGCCTCAACATAGCACGGGTGGTAGCTCAAATGGTACGTATTAAACGTGACACGGGAAAAGTTTTGCACTTGGATCTTGAACCTGAACCAGATGGATTAATAGAAAATGCTGCTGAAGTCGTTGATTATTTCCAAACGCATTTACTGCCTATTGGTGGAGAATATTTAGCAACGCATTTAAGGATTTCTCAACAAGCAGCTGAGGCTCTTATATTAGAACACGTGCGCGTTTGTTATGATACCTGCCATTTTGCTGTGGAGTATGAAAACCCTGTCTCGGTTTTCCAGCAATTTCAAGCCGCAGGAATTCAAATTGGTAAAATTCAAATCAGTGCTGCCTTGCAGGTGGACATTCCTACTGATATTGAACAGCGCCGCCTGGTAAAAGAGCGGTTGTTACCTTTTGCTGAATCTACGTATTTACACCAAGTTATAGCACGCGACAGCGCTGGACGCTTACGTCATTATTCAGATTTGGAAAAGGCTCTGCCAGATTTGGAGCATACTACAGATCGTGAATGGCGGATTCACTTCCACGTCCCCATTTTTATCCGCGATTACCAGCTGTTTCAGTCTACTCAAGACGACATTAGTAATGTGTTAAATTTGCTACATAGCCATCCTGCTTGCAACCACCTGGAAATTGAAACTTACACTTGGGAAGTGTTGCCTCAACAGATGAAGCTGGATTTAGCAGCATCAATCCAACGCGAGTATGAGTGGGTGTTATCAAAATTGTTAGTGAATAGCGCCTCTTTGGAGTTGATCAACTGTTAAAGGCTGTTGGTAAAGAAAATATGTTTACGGTGCGTTAGCGGTGTTGGTAACGCACTATTTTACTAGGCGTTGTGTTAAGGCTCTAGAAGCATTTCAATTGTGATTGTGATTCAACCTCTGGTAAAAGTTAATTTAAAAATAAACCACAGATGGACACAGATGGACACAGATGACTTTTGTGTATGGATCTATGTTTATGTGTGGTTTGAAATACTCTAATATGGAATTTTTGCAACAGATTTGATGAACTGCGATCACAAAAAAATTCTAAGTTCTATGTTCTCCTCATAATAAATTTATTGACACCATATTATGAATAAAACAGTTGTTCTTAACGTTGTAGGATTGTCACCTAGCCTGTTAGGGGAGCATACACCGTCGCTGTCAAGTTGGGCGGCTTCTGGGAAAGTCGTTCCAGTTGCACCCGTGTTACCTGCTGTCACTTGCACAGCTCAAGCAACTTATCTCACAGGGAAGTTGCCAAATGAACATGGGATTGTTGCTAATGGCTGGTATTTTCGCGACGAGTGTGAAGTGAAATTTTGGCGACAGTCTAATAAACTTGTACAAGCTCCTAAAGTGTGGGATATGGCGCGATCGCTAGACCCATCCTTTACCTGCGCCAATTTGTTCTGGTGGTACAATATGTACTCGTCGGCGCATTATACAGTGACCCCGCGACCAATGTATCCGGCTGATGGTAGAAAATTACCCGATATTTATACACAGCCACAAGAATGGCGATCGCCCTTACAATCCGAACTAGGTCAGTTTCCTTTGTTCAATTTCTGGGGTCCCAACACATCCATTGCTTCTACCCAGTGGATCGCTTCTTCAGCTAAGTGGGTGGAAGAACGTTCCAACCCGACGCTGACACTGATTTATTTACCTCATCTAGATTACTGCTTGCAAAAGTTTGGTCCTGAAGATAACCGAGTCACCAAGGATTTACAAGAAATTGATGCCGTTTGTGGCGATTTGATTCAATACTACGAAAACCGCGGCGCTCAAGTTATTGTTTTGTCAGAATACGGTATCACACCCGTTTCGCAACCCGTCCACCTCAATCGGGTACTGCGGGAACAAGGTTTGCTAACGGTGCGCGAGGAATTGGGGCGAGAACTACTTGATCCAGGAGCAAGTAAGGCATTTGCTGTCGCTGACCATCAAATTGCTCATGTTTATGTCAACGATCCATTTTACATACCCAAAGTGCGATCGCTCTTAGAAGACACTCAAGGCGTTGCTCAAGTTTTAGGCGAAGAGGAAAAGCCAGGTTATGGTTTGAATCACATAAGGTCAGGAGAATTGGTGGCGATCGCCAATCCAGATGCTTGGTTTACATATTACTACTGGCTCGATGACAATCGTGCTCCTGATTTTGCCAGAACAGTTGATATTCATCGTAAGCCTGGCTATGATCCTGTAGAATTATTCGTTGATCCCCGTATTAAACTTCCCAAATTCAAAATCGGTTTAAAACTTCTGAAAAAGCAGCTTGGTTTTCGCTACTTAATGGATGTTATTCCCTTAGATGCTAGCTTAGTACGCGGTTCTCATGGTTGCGTTACTGCTCCTGAAAATCGACCGTTGTTTATGACCCATCAAACTCAGTTGCTTGAGTCTGAATCAATCGCAGCGACAGATGTTTGTAATTTAATCCTCAAACATCTTCATCGAAAATTTGGGTCTGAAACCCCGTCCTTCGTTTGACGGCTTTATATTTATGAACCATTACCGCCTTGGGGTTACTTGAATCGGTGTACTCTTGTAGTGTACTTTCGATGGGACAATTACCCTTACGGGTTCGCCATGTACCTCCAAGGAGGGAGACCCTCCTTCAGTACTGGCTCACCATCTCGAATCGTTCACCCCAACGGGAGAGCCAGTTCCCTAGGTTGGGAAACCCGCCTTCTCCTAGCGGAGACGCTGCGCGAACAGGACTGGACTCACCTGTACGCATAACGGTGTTGCTCCGTAGAGCCTCCCTTTCGGGGTAATGTGAGCCGAGACTTTGTTATTGGTCGGTGCTATATCGAGGACACTGGCATAAAGACTGTACACCTGTTTAATCCGCGATTTCTAGAGCTACAGACTGGCCAGAGCGCATCCGTAGGTAGGAACTTAAACGCTTACCAATAACGTAGTACGCAAGGTACGCGCGTCGGGTCAACTAATCCTATCGGTCTGAGGCTAGAAGCCCCGAGCCGCGAGAAAGGGGTGTTGACTAGAACTTTAACAGGGACTGGGGACTAGGGATTGGGAACTGGCGAATGGGAAGTATTAAGGACGAGAATTTCACCCCACCGTATTCTTGGCACTAGGAACCCAAAAAGATGGGATTTTTCAAAGGTCGCCAATCGCTAATCCCCAATACTGAATCGTTCTTATATAAAATGTCACCTATAATATCATAATAAATACTTGCTTTGCAAGCTGGTGATTCATCTACTTCCAAAGAAAGAAAAATTTCTAACCCTAGGTGGAAGCGGCAAAACGCCTTCATCCTTTCCAAGGGATTATACTTAAGTATCAAAGTAAAACCAAAAAAATTGACACAACTATCAAAAAATTGTTCATGTATCAACGCTTAACATTTAGATACGCTAATCTCATACCGAGTAGCATTCAAATCTAAATGTTTGCCGTTCTGTTTTGACTGTTGATGGTAATCTGTTACCTGTTTGAATGCAAGATGGTATCAAAACAGGTTTGCTAGTTCGTTTTCTATTGGCAATACGGTTCTTATTGAAATAGATAACTGCAACAAGAGCCACTTGGGGACAAGTTATGTATCCTCCTTTTTGCTCCCAGTTCTTTGTTGTATTATCTTTGTACTACGAGTTTTTGTGATTGAAATTGATAGAAACACAAAACTCATTGAAAGTCAATGGTCTTTTTGACTATTGGCTGATGAACGCCAGAGCCCTAGGTCGGGAAACCCTCCTGCAGTACTGGCTCCTCATGACTCATGACTACTTCATAGAAATTGCCCATGATTGTTGATTCTCACTCGTACACAACTCTTGGCGGCATAGGTGTATCTCGCGCCATCAGCGAAGTACAGATGGACACGGCTCTAGATGAAATCTTGTTTCACTTGGACTCCCAGCGTGGTGGTTTGCTTAAAAGCAGCTATGAATATCCAGGGCGATACAAAAGATGGGCGATTGGATTTGTCAATCCACCATTGGAATTAATAACACGCGAGAGAACCTTCACGCTAAGAGCGCTCAACAACAGAGGCAAAGTGCTTCTACCAGTGCTTTTTAACCGATTGTCAGCGCATTCTCAACTACAGGAAGTTAAGTTAAACAATGATTGCATCGTTGGCTTTGTGCAGCCAGCAGTCCAACTATTTGCAGAAGAAGAGCGTAGTAAGCAACCCTCAGCATTTACAGTTATCCGCGATATTCTCCATGCTTTTTCTAGTGATGAAGACAAGCATTTAGGACTGTATGGAGCGTTTGGATATGACTTGGTGTTCCAATTTGAGCCAATTCCTCAGCGTCTGGAACGTCCTGTTGATCAGCGGGATTTGGTACTGTACTTACCAGACGAACTGATAGTTGTTGACTACTACTTACAGCAAGCATATCGTGTACAGTACGAGTTTGAAACAGCGCACGGCACTACCAAAAATCTTCCACGAACAGGAGAGTCTATTGATTATAAAGGAGAGCACCGTGTTCCGGCTCAAGCATCTGACCATAAGCCAGGAGAGTATGGAAACCAAGTAGAAGTCGCACTAGATTACTTCCGTCGGGGAGACTTATTTGAAGTCGTTCCTTCTCAAAGCTTCTTTGAATCCTGCTCTGAACCACCCAGCACACTATTTCAAACATTACAACAAATCAATCCCAGTCCTTATGGGTTTATATTTAATTTAGGTGGAGAGTATATTATCGGTGCCTCCCCAGAAATGTTTGTACGAGTAGAAGGTAGGCGCGTAGAGACTTGTCCAATCAGTGGGACGATTAGTCGAGGACAAGATGCTCTCGATGATGCGGAGCAAATTCGTCAACTGCTCAATTCTGGTAAAGAAGAAGCAGAATTGACTATGTGTACCGACGTGGATCGCAATGACAAATCGCGAATCTGCGAACCTGGCTCAGTACAAGTGATTGGTCGTCGCCAAATAGAATTGTATAGCCATTTGATCCACACAGTGGATCATGTCGAGGGATTACTACGACCTGAGTTTGATGCTTTGGATGCATTTTTGAGCCATACTTGGGCAGTCACAGTGACAGGCGCACCCAAACGCTCAGCGATGCAATTTCTCGAAAACTACGAACGTAGCCCTCGACGCTGGTATGGTGGAGCCGTTGGTTACTTAAGCTTTAATGGCGATTTTAACACTGGATTGATTTTGCGAACAATTCGGCTAAAAGACTCAATCGCCGAGGTGAGAGTTGGCGCGACAATTCTGTATGACTCCTTGCCTTCAGCAGAAGAACAAGAGACAATGACCAAAGGAGCAGCTTTATTTGAGACAATTCGCCGTACGAATCAGGGGATAAAACCGGAAGAATGCAGCCCAATAAAATTGAGCGCCTGCATTCCCAATGTCGAGTCTGGTAAGCGGATCTTACTCATTGACTACGAAGACTCATTTGTTCACACACTCGCAAATTATATCCGCCAAACTGGCGCTCAAGTCACCACACTACGTCATGGCTTCTCAGAATCGTTGTTTGACGCAGAACGCCCAGACTTAGTTGTATTCTCTCCTGGTCCTGGTAAGCCGAGTGATTTTCGTGTTCCAGAAACTGTACAAGCTTGCTTGCGTCGGCAAATTCCGATTTTTGGAGTCTGTTTGGGACTACAAGGCATTGTTGAATCGTTTGGTGGAGAACTAGGAGTTCTCAACTATCCTCAACACGGTAAATCTTCACGAATTTCTGTCAGCGATTCAAATTCTGTTCTCTTCAAGAATTTACCACAATCATTTTCTGTCGGTAGATACCATTCCTTGTTTGCCCTACCGCAAAAATTGCCAGCACAACTGAAGGTAACAGCAATTTCAGATGACGATGTGATCATGGCAATTGAGCATCAAACACTTCCTGTAGCGGCTGTGCAGTTTCATCCAGAATCCATCATGACGCTAGCAGGAGAACTTGGTTTGGCAATTATTAAAAATGTAGTACGTGCGTACACCCAAACTGAAGAGTCATTAGTCATTAGTCAATAGTCAAGAGTCAAGGGTGAAAAATTATCATTTCTCCCTCGCTCGCTCACTCCCTCACTCCCTCCCTCCCTCATCTCCCCCACCTTATGAGTTACTCAGGCGCTACTGCAAATGTCCGTCCACGCCACATTCTCGAAGAGATTGTGTGGTATAAAAAGCAAGAAGTTGCACAAATGCGGCAAGAACTGCCACTAGCGACTTTGCAAGAACAGTTAACTGCTGCTCCGAGTGTACGAGATTTCCTGGCTGCTTTAAAGCAAAGTCCTCATAACCCAAGCCTGATTGCAGAGGTCAAGAAAGCATCACCAAGCCGTGGAGTTCTGCGGGCTGATTTTGACCCAGTGGCGATCGCCCAAGCATATGAACAAGGTGGCGCAGCTTGTCTGTCGGTTCTGACTGACTCTAAGTTCTTTCAAGGCAGTTTTGACAACTTGCGTAATATCAGGCAGCAAGTTGCACTCCCACTTTTGTGCAAAGAGTTTATCATTGATATCTACCAAATTTATTATGCACGGGTTGCAGGTGCAGATGCTGTACTGCTGATTGCTGCTATCCTAAGCGATGAGGAACTCCAAGACTTTCTGCGCGTGATTCACGATTTGGGAATGAAAGCTTTGGTAGAAGTTCATACCTTAGCGGAACTGGATCGAGTGCTAAAGCTTGAGGATTTGCGCTTGGTGGGGATCAATAATCGTAATCTCGAAGATTTTACAGTGGATCTTGGACTGACTGCGCAACTACTCGAACAGCGGCGATCGCATTTGCAAAGCTTTGGTATTACCATCGTCAGCGAATCTGGTATATATACCTCTGCAGATTTATCTCTTGTGGCTGAGGCGGGTGCCCGTGCTGTTCTGGTAGGAGAGTCATTAGTGAAACAAGCTAATTTAGAGCAGGCTGTGCGTAGTCTACTCAACTCCTAGCAGTCACAGTGACAAAGGAAAAACAGCCATGAAAGCTATGGTGATAACGGGCTTCGGAGGTTCAGAAGTTTTTGCTCAAACAGAAGCGGATAAACCGATACCAGGTAAAAACGAAGTTTTGGTCAAGGTTTATGCAACTTCAGTTAATCCTGCTGATTGTGGGATACGTCGAGGACTATTTGGACCAAGAATAAAACTACCTGCAATTCTCGGCTACGATGTTTCAGGAGTCGTTGAGGCAATTGGAGAAAACGTCAGAGATTTTCAGGTAGGTGACGAAGTCTATTACGCCATAGGGCTCCTGGATGGTCAGGGTGCAAATGCCGAATATAATGTAGCAAATGAGTTGATTGTTGCTAAAAAACCCGCAAACTTGTCGCATACAGAAGCGGCGAGTGTGCCAGTGGCTGGGGGTACGGCATGGGCTGCTTTGTTTGACAGAGCAAGTATAAAAGTAGGCGAAACCGTATTGATTCACGGTGGCGCAGGAGGTGTAGGTTCTTTCGCCATCCAAATTGCCAAAGCAGCAGGTGCTTATGTTTACACAACCTGCGGCAGTTATGATTTTGATTTGGTAAAGTCTATCGGTGCAGATAGAGTTATTGACTACCGCAACGAAAACTTTATCGACATCATCATGAAAGAAACGGGTGGCGAAGGAGTCGATGTCACTTTTTCTACCGTACCAGGCGAACTTTTAGCCCGAAGTCTGACAGTAACTAAAGTTGATGGTCGCGCTGTGACTGTCACAGGCGTCCAAGGTGACCTCAGCCCTGCTACTTTCAAAAATATTACAGTTCACTTTGTACACTTAGAAAATGCCCGCCCTAAACTCGAAGCTTTGAAAAAGCTGATTGAACGGGGTCAAATCAAACCTGTGGTTGGAATGACCTTTCCACTCAATCAAGTTGCTCAGGCTCATCAAAAACTTGAGGAAGGGGGCGTCGGTGTACACGGTAAGATTGTTGTACAAGTTGCTGGCTCGTAGTTAGGGCTTAAGCCCTGACGACAAATTCAATACCCATTACTTAGGTGCATGAATCTGATGACTTCCATTTCCCAACGTTTTCAATCTTTAAGAAGTAATAACCAGTGCGCTCTCATTCCCTTTGTAACAGCCGGCGATCCTGATTTAGAAACTACAAGAGAAGCTTTACGTATTTTAGACCGCAATGGTGCGGACTTTATTGAATTGGGTGTTCCCTACTCTGATCCACTTGCAGATGGTCCTGTGATTCAAGCAGCAGCGACTCGTGCCTTGCAAAAGGGAACTAAATTAGAGCACGTGTTAGAGATAGTTGCACAAGAAAGCCCAAACTTGCAAGCACCGATTATTTTATTTACTTACTATAATCCAATCCTCAATCGTGGTGTGAAGTCGTTTTTGGCACAAATCGCCGAAGTTGGGGTCAAGGGATTAGTTGTTCCAGATTTGCCTTTAGAAGAAGCAGAAGAGGTTATTAACACTGCTGCCGAATTTGGCATAGAAGTCATTTTACTTGTCGCTCCTACCAGCTCCAAAGAGCGGATTGAGGCGATCGCCAAGTTTTCTCAAGGATTTATCTACCTTGTCAGTGTCACTGGTGTGACAGGTGTTCGCTCCCAATTGCAAGATCGTGTCAAGACTTTGCTAAACGAAATGCGAACCATAACTGATAAACCAATTGGTCTTGGCTTTGGCATCTCTGGCTCAGAACAGGCGCGTCAAGCAATGGATTGGGGCGCAGATGGCGTCATTGTTGGCAGTGCCTTTGTGCAAAGGTTAGCAAATGGTAGTCCCGCTGAAGGACTGCAAGCTATTGAACAACTTTCTCAAGAATTGAAAGCTGCGATCGCCCGCCCGTCTCTTCAAACGGTGGGTTAAATACAGTTAACAGTTAACAGTTAACAGTCATCAGTCAACAGTTAACAGTTAACAGTCATCAGTCAACAGTCAAAAACAACTGAAGAATTGTTAAGACTCCTAAAAAATTACTAGCAAGCTAAGAGGTTTGAATCGGTGGTCAGCATCTCAGATATCAATCAAATTGCATCTTCTAGTGCAAGACCAGACTCCCTTGGGAGATTTGGCAAGTTCGGCGGTAAGTATGTTCCTGAAACCTTAATGCCTGCATTAAGTGAGCTAGAAGCAGCTTATGCACAATACCGCAACGATACAAGTTTCCAAGAAGAGTTACAAAATTTACTCAAGGACTATGTGGGACGCTCCACTCCCTTATATTTTGCCGAGCGTCTCACAGCACACTACGCTAAACCTGATGGTACAGGACCGCAAATATATCTAAAGCGGGAAGATTTAAACCATACAGGTGCACATAAAATCAATAATGCGTTGGGTCAGGTGTTACTGGCAAAGCGCATGGGCAAACAGCGCATTATCGCTGAAACCGGAGCCGGTCAGCATGGGGTAGCAACTGCAACCGTGTGCGCTCGTTTTGGTTTGCAATGCGTGATTTACATGGGCATCCATGATATGCAACGCCAAGCCCTTAACGTGTTTCGGATGAAGCTGATGGGGGCAGAAGTTCGTCCAGTGGAAGCTGGTACTGGAACCCTCAAGGATGCAACTTCTGAAGCAATTCGGGACTGGGTGACAAATGTGGAAACAACTCACTACATCCTCGGTTCTGTTGCAGGTCCTCATCCCTACCCAATGATCGTGCGCGACTTCCACGCTGTGATTGGCAAAGAAACTCGCGAGCAATCTCAAGAGAAATGGGGAGGAATACCTGATATTCTCTTGGCTTGTGTGGGTGGTGGTTCCAATGCAATTGGGCTGTTCCATGAGTTTGTGGATGAGCAATCTGTGCGCTTGATTGGAGTTGAAGCGGCGGGTGAAGGTGTTAACACCGAGAAGCACGCAGCAACCCTTACGCTGGGACGAATCGGGGTGTTGCACGGTGCTATGAGTTATGTACTACAAGATGACGATGGTCAGGTTGTCGAAGCACATTCCATTAGTGCTGGTTTGGACTATCCTGGCGTCGGTCCTGAGCATAGCTATCTCAAAGAACTTGGTCGGGCTGAGTACTACAGTGTTACAGACACTGAAGCTTTGGAGGCGTTGCAGCGTCTGTCTCAACTAGAAGGAATTATTCCAGCTTTGGAAACCGCTCATGCGATCGCCTATTTAGAAAAGCTGTGTCCTCAGTTGGATGGTAGCCCCCGAATCGTCATAAACTGCTCTGGCAGAGGCGACAAGGATGTGCAAACTGTTGCTAAAGTTCTCAATCCTTAGTCCAAACTCAAAAGTCAAAAGTTAAAAGTCAAAAGTGAGCCAGCGCCCTTTGGAGGGTTTCCCGACAGCAGGCGACTGGTGAGACCAGTCCTGTTCGCGCAGCGTCTCCGCTAGGAGAAGGCGGGTCTCCCAACCTAGGGAACTGGCGAACCCGAAGGGCGAACCCCGAAGCGGTTAAAAGAACTACTCTTGACTTTTGACTGATGACTGGTGACTAATGGCTAGTGACTACTATTATTAACAGTTGAGAAAATGACAGCTGTAACTCAAGCAAGCACTGACAACACCGCCGAAACTCTTAAATCTTACGATTGGTCTGGATTACTCAAACAATTGTTGGATAGGCGATCGCTCTCTGTTACCCAAGCTGCGGATCTGATGCAGGGCTGGCTCACAGACACAGTTCCTCCAGCCCTATCGGGAGCAATTTTGGCAGCAATCCAATCCAAAGGAGTGTCCACAGAAGAGCTGGTGGGTATGGCTGGTGTTTTACAATCCCAGTCCTCAGGAGGACACGCGGATGTATCTTCACAACCAGCCTCTGCGCCTCCTTTAATAGACACTTGCGGTACAGGTGGAGATGGAGCATCCACGTTTAATATTTCCACAGCTGTTGCCTTTGTTGCCGCAGCCGCAGGGGTAAAAGTTGCTAAACATGGCAATCGTTCAGCGTCTAGCAAGACTGGTTCCGCTGATGTATTAGAAGCTTTGGGTATTAATCTAAGCGCCAATCCTGAAAAAGTTCAAACCGCAGTTGATCAAGTCGGTATCACCTTTTTGTTTGCTCCAGGATGGCATCCAGCACTCAAAGCGGTTGCCGATTTACGCAAAACTTTGAAAGTCCGTACCGTTTTCAACCTGCTGGGTCCATTGGTGAATCCGATGCGACCAACAGGGCAAATTATTGGCGTGTCTGACCCATTATTGGTCGAAACAATAGCTAAAGCTTTATCGCAACTGGGAACGCGTCGTGCAATTGTCGTGTACGGACGCGAACGGTTAGACGAAGCTGGATTGGCAGATTTAAGTGACTTAGCTGTTGTCAAAGACCAACAAGTACACACAGCCGTACTCAATCCTCAGGAACTCGGTCTAACTCCTGCGCCAATTACGGCGTTAGAAGGTGGAGAAGTTCAACAAAACGCTGAAATTTTGAAAGCAGTTCTACAAGGTAAAGGTACGCAGGCGCAACAAGATGTCGTTGCTTTGAATGCAGCACTAGCACTTCATGTTGGTGAAGTGCTTGATGACACCAACACTGTAGAAGAGGCTTATGTAAAAGGTATTGGCATTGCCAAGGAAGTTCTGCAAAGTGGAGAAGCTTGGAAAAAGCTCGAACAACTCGCTGAATTTCTGCGGTAATTAGTCAAATGAGTCATTAGTTTCTTGTTAATAACTAATGACAAAGATGTACAGACGCGACGCCAGAGCCGGCACGAGGAATACTGTCCTGCAGCGCTGGCTCACCATGGCGCGTCTCTACAATGACTAATAACTAATCACTAATAATTAATGACTCGGCGGCGTAGCGGATTACTAGCTAAACAACACAAGAGGTAAAAGGCATGATTATCATCGTCAAGAATGGCACACCTGCTGATGAAATTACTCGCATCAGCCAAGAAATGCGTGACACTTGGGGTGTCACTGTGGAAAAAAGTGTCGGACAGAACAAAATCGTTTTGGGCTTAATTGGTGACACTGCCACTTTAGACCCAATGCAGATACAGAATAACAGCCCTTGGATTGAGCAAGTATTGCGAATTGAACGACCTTTCAAGCGCGCTAGTCGAGAATTCCGTCATGGCGAAGGCAGTGAGGTTGTTGTTCCCACACCAAACGGTCCTGTCTATATCGGTGAACAGCATCCTGTGGTGCTGGTTGCTGGGCCTTGTTCCGTTGAAAATGAAGCCATGATTGTGGAGACGGCAAAGCGCGTTAAAGCTGCTGGAGCCAAGTTTCTGCGTGGCGGCGCTTACAAACCTCGCTCCTCGCCGTATGCGTTTCAAGGACATGGTGAGAGTGCATTAGACTTGTTAGCAGCAGCCCGTGAAGCGACTGGTTTGGGCATCATCACAGAGCTTATGGATGCTGCTGATTTACCTGCACTATCTAGGGTTGCTGACGTGATCCAGATCGGAGCTAGGAACATGCAAAACTTCTCGTTGCTCAAGAAGGTGGGCGCTCAAGATAAGCCTGTACTGATCAAACGTGGGATGTCCGCCACGATTGATGAATGGCTCATGGCAGCAGAATATATTCTGGCAGCAGGAAATCCAAATGTGATTCTTTGCGAGCGGGGTATTAGAACTTTTGATTCCAAATATGTTCGCAACACTTTGGATTTATCTGTTATTCCAGTGTTGAGACAACTGACACATTTACCCATCATGATTGACCCCAGTCATGGTACAGGGAAATCTGAGTACGTTACACCAATGGCACTGGCGTCTATCGCAGCAGGTGCAGATTCATTAATGATTGAAGTTCACCCCAATCCTGCCAAAGCTCTATCTGATGGACCACAGTCCCTAACTCCTGAAAAGTTTGACCGTTTGGTTCAGGAAATGTCAGTTTTGGGCAAAGTCGTGGGTCGCTGGTCTGAGCCAGAGAAGCTTAGTTTAGTGGCTTCTGTTTAGTTATAGACTTTGCGTTTTCGTGATCTCGCCTAGGAAATTTATTTGTTGATAAATGATAATAATGGTGCAAGATTTGAGATTACTTAAACCTAGCACCATTATTTTTCAATGTAGGATAGATATTAACAGTTACCAGTTATCAGTTACCAGTTATCAGTTTCATCCTCCGGGGGAAACACCACACCAAGAGCACAGAAAGCGTTGGTGTCAGTACAACCACACCAGCCCGAGAAAGCGTCACTGCGGCTGGTACTGTTCACTGTTTTAATCCCTTGACAAATTTTTACAAAATTTGATATTAACTGTTTTTGTTAGATTGTATTTTTTGTTATCAAAAAAGATAAACATATCTAAAAATTGGACAAATACATCAAAAGAAACTGTATTGAGTTTCTCTTTGAAATTACTTAATATTTATATAGAAAGGTAGCGTTGTTTACAGTTTGATTTTGTTCTCTATACATCATCTAAAAACAGGGTGAATAGCCTTTACGAGACAAAGCATAGGCTTTCTTAAACTAAGAAATCAGCATCAATTTTGGCAATAACAATAAACCAGGAATTGTAAACTAGCAGACTTATTTTTGTCTGTTCTCTCTTCATGTGTTTACGCAATTTTTACCCTGAAAATCGGAGGATTCTTTGTAATGGCAACTGAAAACATTGATACTAGCAACCAATCTACTACTGATACTGGTAGCGCGAGTGTGCTGGAGAGATCTCCCTGGGGTCGCGTGATCGACACAACCGGTTCTCCTGACGCCGTATTACAAGGCTTTGGAAGTGCCACTGGTGGTGATACCTCTGGTGGCGCTCCCAGTGGCGCTGGTGGTGCCGGTAGCGGTAGTCCGTTTACTAACTTTGGCAACCCGAATGCCGAAGGCAGCCCGCTTACTGGTGGTATCAACCCTTGGGCTGCTATTGGCACTGGTGGTGGCAGCGCTCCCTCTGGTGGCGGTAGCACCGGCGGCTTTGGTGGTGCTAGCGGTGGCAGTCAGCCTGTTACTCGCAGTTCCGGCAGCGCTGGTGGCGACACTTCTGGTAGTGACGCTAGCGGTGGCAGTCAGTTTGGTGATGCAGGGACATCTGGATTGGACATAAGGTTTGGTATTGAGAACCAGGTTAACGGGGAGCTCACAGAAGCACTGGGTGAGAACTACTTACCCACAAGTCAAGCATTTGGTTCTGGTGGCAACAACCCGTTTGACCCTGGCTTTGGTAACAACGTGAGCAACCAAGCTAGCCAGGCTGGCGGTCAAAGCGTCTTCAATGGTGGCGCAGGCGACTTCGGTGGCGGTGCAGGCGGATTTGATGTTAGCAGCATCGGCGGCTTCGGTGGCGGCGCAGGCGGCTTCGGTGGCGGCGCAGGCGGCTTCGGTGGCGGCGCAGGCGG